>CAJPTT010000057.1 GCA_905373565.1 uncultured Treponema sp.
ATAGTTTTGGCGTTGCGGACTGTATTGTTTGGACAGCAGAAGCAATCTATATCTTTGAGTTTAAGCTGAGCGGTAACGGCACGGCGGAAGATGCCATCAATCAGATAAAAGAACAGAACTATGCCGCAAAGTATAAGACAGATGAAAAAAAGATTGTGTTGATCGGTGCGGGATTTGATGAAGCAACACGAACGATTAGAGACTGGAAAGTAGCGTAGTTTTAGTTCAATGTAAAGCCCGACTGCGACCACCTTATAGAACATACAGTGCTAGTGCAGAAGAGAATGGACTTGAAAAAATTGCGATTGCTTGACAAACCGGAATTTCGGGCTTATCCTTCTATAAATAAGAGGAGTATCTTATGAAGAAAAAATTATTGTATCTCTTCCTTTTAATCGGTGCGATCACCGCAATTGCAACATGTGCTCGAATGACTGCTGTCGGACAACAGAACAACTCGATCACAGGATTAACAAGGGCTGTCGATTATGCCTATCTCGGTAGTCAGGCGTATATGGGCGGCAGTGTTCTGTATAACCCCAAAAGCCCTGCACGAGGGCATATTGATAAAGGCGCTGTTATAGCGCTGCGTCTCAGTAGCGTTCAAAAGCAAGCAATTAACAGCAGTGAAACCGTCTTTACCGATGATGGTAAATCTGAAGTATTCGGAACATTGACCGTTCAGTCGGTTGATGCCAACCATATCCATTTTACCGTTGCGTTGTTCGATACGAACAGTAAAAAAGCTGAAAAGGACTACACACTTCAAGTAGGGGAAGATGCCGATTTGAACGGCGATACGGTGAATGATGTATCCTATCATCTGCCGCAGCAAGAACATACGGGCTTTGAATCGGCAGTGTATTTGACGTTTACCAGTTCGCAAGAAAGTTTAACCACATCGATGTTTGCGGTTTTACCTGAACAGTACGGCGATAGCGGATATCCTTCCGGTATTATCGGTATTAATCCGAACGGTAAATTCATCTATGCAAAATATGAACCGAATTTACAGTCCCGCTCGGTGGTATACGGCCTTGCTGCTGATGACTTTGTATTGGATAACAGCAGCGGTATTTATACACGGGCAGTCTCAGTACGGAATGACGGCGCGGCTCGTGCCGTCAGCGATGATGAGTTGATTACTGAACCCGTTGATATTACCGATGTATTGCCGCTTGCCAGTTGGACTGCCGGCCCTGCGAATCGCAACGGTATGCCCGTTACGGCTGAAAGTTATGAAGAATATCTTGCAAAAAAAGATGAGATTTATAAGCTATTCAGCACTTATAAACGGTTAATTGAAATACCGGTTGCCGAAGTTCTGAAGGATATTAATGCGTATCAGCAGATTAAACTTGATGCTTCGGTCGGCTTATACGGACGCTTTGTCGTTACGTGGTCTCATCTTGAAAGCGACTTAATGTCAGGCGTTTATTTTGCCGGTGAGGTCGATCTGCATGTTGATAAAGATATACAATCGCAGCTGGTTAAAGTCGGGCCGTATGAATTCTTCAAAGAAGGATATACGTTTGCGATTGGGCCGATACCTGTAAAGGTTTCTTGTCCTGCATCATTTGAAATGCCGATTGATGTGAACTTAAAAGGAAATCCTTCCGCATCATTTAAGATTGCTGTTGCCGGTTTATACGGCGGTGGCGTTGACGCAGGAGTGTCGGTGCATTGGGATAAAGCATTCCGCAAAGGTTTTATGGAACCGTTCGCAAAGGCTTATCCTTTAACGGAAGGCGTTGTCTATGCCAGTGCTCGGGAAGTGCAAGCAGGAGATGCTCAGGAAGTGATGTCGCTGGCATTGGCTGCAAAACCGTCGCTGTCTGCTGTTCCGCGTATCGATATTGCTCATACGGTATGGACAGGGTTTGAAGGTTCCTACCGGCTTCCTGCAGAAATAAGCATGTCGGTAAAAGAAGACGGTAAGATAGGCGGATGGGTCAGCTTCTCTCACGAAGGCACATTGAATTGGTGTGCGGGAATTACGCTTGGTCAGTTTAAAAAGGACTTTAAGCCGACTCTCGTAAAAATCGGACCGAAAGAGATAAAACGCTGGAATTTATCTCTATAATCAACAACCCCGATGCAGCGTGTCGGGGTATTAAAACGCACGAATAAAAAAAGCTTCCGGAAATATTTGAAACTTTCAATTTATATCATTCCGGAAGCTTTAAACTTACTTTGTAAATACCGGCTGAACGGCTTTTACCCATTCGTCGATCTTTTCGGCAGCTTTAGCATCGCCTTTGTCCAAACACAGACCGAGCATTCTGCCGCCTCTTTCCATGCGAGAGAATTGGAATTCATATCCGCAGGGGCATACATCGCCGACAAAGCGAGCGCCGCTGAAGCGGAGCTTATCATAGAAGTCCGCGGCACCGGAACAGAAGCTGTCGGGATGGCGTTCCTGGCTTCCGACGCCGACAATCGCGACATTCTTCCCGGAAAAATCAACCGTATGCAGCAGTTTTACTTTACCGCCCCAGTCTTCCATTAAGGCACCGAAGAAATAGCTGGAGGACATCAGCACCACGTTCTGATATCCCGCTATTGCATCTACGGTTGTGTCTTTCATATTGTGCACATCGGCACCCAGCTTTTCTGCAATCTGCTTTGCAAAAGTTTCGGTTACGCCGCCTTTACTTGCATAAAAAATTCCCGTTTTGCTCATATAATACTCCTATTATTCTTATTGATGATGGATTTATCATTATTGATACATCAATTGCAGTTATAATATAATAACTATCATATAATATCAAGAATAGGTCTTATTTTATAAAGCATAGAGTTGTCGGACGATACATTTTTTTTTAAAAGAGGCTTGACAAAAAAGATAAGGATGGTAGTATTGCTCATGCGGCGTAGGAGCACCGGTTGGTTATAAAACTTACAAAACGGTAAGAGAGTCATTCGCGTATCAATAGCATATCTTTTGGCAAGAGTATCGGCCGATATTCTTTGAATTTTAAGCAAAAATATCAATTTAAAATAGTAACGGTATTAGTAGGTTTGAGAAGAAGCTATAAAACTTTATACAAGAATTTTGAGGAGGTCAAAATTTGAACAAACTAAAAGGTATTCTTCTGTTGCTGATCGCAGCGATTGTGATGGGATGCGCCTCACAGCCTCAGCAGCCAAAAGAAGAAAAACCTGTTGTAAAAGAACAACCGGTTGAAACCGCTCCGGCGGAAGAAGAACCTGTCGAACCGGAAAAAACTCCGGAACCGCCGCCGCGTCAGGCCGAAAGCAAAAATACCGGTAGTACCGAAACGACGGTTTATTTTGCGCCGAATATGTACAGGATTGATACGTTTACGGCTCATAAACTTGACGATATTGCGGAACAGTTGAAAGCAAAAAATGTAACGCAGGTAAGAATTGTCGGACATTGTGCGAAGTTGGACAGCACAAAAGACGAAGAAAAATTATCGTTACAACGTGCGCTGGCTATCGCGCAATATTTTGAATCAACCGGTGCATTTACTGCGGACAACATGACCGTATCGGCTGAAGGGGCCGAGCACCCTGCAGGATCTCATGCGGAAATTTCCGAACGGAAGAATAACCGTAGAGTCGAAATTTATTATTAAAAAAGATGCTAAGTCATCTTTTATACTATGTGGAGGTATGATTTATGAAGAAATCACTCTTTGCAGCTGCTTTTGCAGCTCTTTGCTTCTCTGTTTGGGCACAGGTGCCTGAAACAATGGCCGCTGATTATCAACGCGCGGCAATGCAATACCGTGACGGCGATAAGCACTTTGTCAACAGCGATGTATTCTTTAAACTCAATTCGGCAGATAAAGAAACAGGGCTCGATTTTGTTGAATTTTCACTGGACGGTTCAAGCTTTATGACTTATCGCAACCCCTTCCAGATTTTGGAAGAAGGTAAACACGATATCTCATATCGCGGTTTCGATAACAGCAAAAACCTCGAAGTTGCAAAAACTATTTCCGTCATTGTCGACAATACCGCACCCAAAACCGAACTGAATACAACGGAACCGTTGTTCTATAAAGGTTTAACCGCTTACTGCTCTGCAGAAACAAAATGGTATATTTCGGCAAACGACGATCTAACCGGTGCAGGCATCGCAGGAGCCTATATAGGGAACGATTTAAATTCTTTAACCCTGCGCGGTAACGGAAAAGAAAACGAAGATGCTTATTACTCTTTGACTGAAGAAGGTCCCTCAAAGGTATATTACACGGCCGTTGATAATGTCGGTAACTTAGCACCTATCGATGTAGTATCCGTTGTCGTCGACACAACCGCTCCTACCGTCTTCATTGAGAACAGCGATCGCCTTATCAATAAAGATGATTCATACATGATTTTCCCGAGTTCTGATGTCGTTGACGAAGATGGGCGCATTATCGTTTCTACAAAAGAAACCGTTGCTTTCGGTGCAACCGACGAACTTTCCGGTGTCGATGCTCTTTATATTAAAATCAACGATGCGGATTATGTCAAATATATCGAACCGATTGAGTTCTCTGCCGACACTGTTTACAATATCGATGTAAAAGCAATCGATAATGTCGGTAACGTATCGGAACCTATTTCCTATAAGTTCTATGTAGACAAGATTACACCTGCATCCGACATCGAAGTTATCGACAGAGAAGGAAACGAACCTGCAACATGGAATGTTTCTGCTCCTGCTGAAAATGAAACCGCTCCTGCTGAAAACGAAAAGGCTTCTACCGAGGAAGTCCCTGCAAACGGTCAATAAATCGGGTATACTAAAGGTGTAATAAGTTACACAATTACGGTATTTTTCAACTGCGCTATTTTAGCGGTCGAAGTTATACCTTTAGTTAATTTAGGCGTCGATTAATCCGTTCAAGATTGATCGGCGCCTTTTTTTATCGACTGAGCATTTCCGGTGAGTTAGCCGGATGTTATTCGGGAATTCCTTTTTTCCCTAACTGACCGCAAGCGCCGCCAATCGTTCTGCCACGCTTTTGCCGTACCGTTACATTTAAGTTTTCCGCCGTTAAATATTGATAAAAAGATCGTATTTCGGAATCCGAAGGAGTGCTATACGGTAATTGCTGCACGGGATTCCACGGGATAAGATTGATATGAACGTTGAGGCCTTCGGCAAAAGCACACACCTGCTGCGCTGCCTTATAGGAAGTGTTTACGTTTTTAAGCAGTGCAAGCTCTAGGGTTACCCGCTTATCGGTTTTATCATTAAAATAACGGATTGCTTTTTTTAATTCGCCGAGCGGATTTGCTTTTGTAACCGGCATCAAGGTTGTTCGCAAATCTTCGTCCGCGGTAGTCAGTGAAACGGCAAGGCGGATATCAAGCTGTCTATCTGCAAGTTCATAAATACCTTTGCAAATACCGGATGTGGAAAGCGTTATCCGTCGATGCGAAAGGTTTCTGCCTTTAGGGTGAGTGAGAACGGCAATGGTTTTCGCGATACTATCGAGGTTCAACAGCGGCTCCCCCATGCCCATAAACACGATATTATCGAGCTTACCGCAGATTCTTTCCAGATGTAAAAACTGTTCTACAATTTCGTTGGAGCTAAGATTACGCAAGCAGCCGAGTTGTCCCGTTTGGCAGAATGTGCAGCCCATCGGGCAGCCGACTTGGCAGGATACACAGGCTGTCCTGCGTGCGGATTTATCAAACAACAACACAGTTTCAATGCTACTGCCGTCATGCAAGTCTATTCCGAGTTTCACCGTACCGTCGGGATCTTTCAGCACGGTTTCGCACACGGTATTGCACGGCGTATAGTCAGCGGAAAGCCGTTCCCGCGCTTTAAGCGGGAGATTTGTCATTTTTTCAAAAGATGAACACCCGCGTGCAATCCATTGGAAAATCTGCATAGATTGAAACCGTTGCGGTAAATTACATACCGCATCAATTTCTTCCGGCAGCATTCCCGACAGGACTGTTTTTTCCGCAACACCGTTATTGCTCTGTCCCAATCAATACGCCTTAATTTTGTAATGAAAAAAGTGTATCGCTTACTGCTTGATTTTTAATGCCGTACTGTTGAAACGCTTGCAGCACTTCAATCGCTTTTGCTTTTTCGTTTGTATGGATGTAGCAATCAGCGAGCTCAAGATAGATACGGTAATTTTTCCGATCTGCTTGCAACAAATGCGTTAAACTGGTTATCGCTTCATCGTATTTTCCCTGTATCTTGCACAAAATCGCAAGCCCAAGTATCGCATAAGAATCGTAATCGATATCAAGCGCACGCTGATAAATCTGCTCGGCTTTTTCATAATCGCCGATGTACCGGTATGCATCGCCCATACGGGTAAGAATAACTTTATTATTCGGATCTTTGCTCAGGATGGCTTCCCAATATTTTATTGAATGCTGTTGCTGTTTCATACCGCGGTAGCAGTCCGCAAGGCCGAATAAACCGTAAAAATTATCAGGATCTTTTTCCAGCGCTTTTTCAAAATAATACACGCCGCGGTCGAATTGCTTCATCTTTCGATAACAGTTGCCGATCGAAGTTAAAATACGAATATCGACGTCCTCGGGATTCTGATCAAAAATTTTTTGCCAATAAACGAGCGCTTCGCGATATTTTTTAAAATCATAATGAAGATGGCCCAATCCGATAAGCGCGTAGGGATTATTCTCTTCTATTTCAAGCACTTTTAAATAAAGTTTTTTTGAATTTTGAAAATCATGTATCTTTCGGTATGCATCGGCGACGCGGGTAAAGACGGTAATGTTTGCGTTATCATGTTCAAGATATTGCTCCCAAATTTCTATTGCTTTTGCATATAAATTCATATTTTTATAACAGTCCGCTAAACCGAACAATGCATAATTATTACCGGGATGATGGCGCAAACATTCACTGTAATATTCTGCGGCCTCTTTGCATTTATTCCGCTTACGTGCAGCGTCCCCAAGTCCGACAAGCGCATAGTTATTATTTTCATCAAGCGCCAACATCTTTTTAAATTCCGCTTCTGCTCGATTAATTTCATTGGCTTTCAGAAAAAGATATCCTTCACGTGAAAGTTTTGTAAGTTCATCGGTTCCTTCCGCATGTAGATTATCTTGTGCAGGATCTAACGATGCGGCAAATAGCGAATCCGTTTGTTCGGAACAACTGTTTTCAATACTTTCAAACATTTTCTACTCCTTTTATATCGGTATCTATCAACACTCTAATGAGCCGGACAAGAGAATCAATAATCGGTTCCGATTTGCGTTTATTTTTCGCAAGACAATACATGCGAAGCGCTTCCAACGTATTATTTCTCGCAGCATAATAATCGCCGACTCTGGTAAGACCGTCCGAATAGCCGGTAGTAATAAAGATACGTTGAGCTTCGTTTATAAAGCCTTCGTTAAAGAGCTGATTCCCGCGCCGATTTAATACTGCTTTTTGTTCAGAATTGAGATGAGTGAGTGCGTTTTCAGTTACTTTAATAAAATGCTCGTTGCCCGATTTCATATTTCTTCGTCTTTAATAAATGTAATAACTTTTTCTGAAAAACAGAACGATTTATTTTTAATACCGATATAATCATATTATAGGATAGATGCATTTATTGCAAGCCCCTGCGTCAAAACCGTATGTATTTGCAATTTTAATTTTATACGGTGTACAGCTATTAAAGCAATTAGAAGAAAAAATTAAATAACAAAATTTTAAAAAGAAGGCGCCTAAAATTAAAGGCGCCTTCCAATTGTTAGAAAAGCAAATCGCTTAAACTTTAAATTTATTAACCTCAGTTACTAAGCTCTCAATATTCTGCTTATTTTTCTGAGTAATTTCATTGACTTCTTGTACGGCATTGTTGATTTGAACCGCTCCTTCAGCCATCTCATTCATACCGTCGGTAATGATACGAGTAAGATCATTCAGCTTCTGCATTTCTTCCGCAACACCTTCGCCGCCTTTAAGCATTTCAGCCGAACCGTCACTTACTTCAATTGTTACCATATTGATGTCTTTAATTGCAGTAAGCACTTCCCTACTGCCGTTTTCCTGTTCGCGCATGGCTTCGGTCAGACGATCGCTCATCGATTTTACCTGTTCCGACAAGTTAAAGATGGTATTGAATTTGTCTTCGGCAGTTCTGGAAGAATCCGAAAGCGTTTCGATTTCTCCGCTTAATATTTTCAGTGTTGCAGTTATTGCCTTGCCTTGCGTTGCGGAATCTTCCGCAAGCTTGCGAATTTCGTCGGCGACAACTGCAAAACCTTTACCGGCTTCTCCTGCATGGGCTGCCTCTATAGCGGCATTCATGGCAAGTAAGTTTGTCTGCGACGCAATATGCTGAATAACGCTCGACGCTTCCAACAAGCTTCCTGATTCTTCTGCAATTTTTTGCGTTACGGTATTGGCGGTTGCGACTGTTTCTTTTCCGTCTCCGGTTGCAGAGGCTAGCTTTTTAATAGCGCCGTCGGTGTTTTCGAGTGTCTTCGTAATCGAAGTAATATTTGCAACCATCTGTTCTATCGAAGCTGAAGACTGTGCAACACTCGCCGCCTGTGTTTCAATACTGGTGTTAAGCTGTTTAATCGTCCTAACGATTTCTTCAACAGTGGATGCCGTTTCGGTTACGCTTGCAGCTTGCGTCATAGCCTGTTGTTTTACACCTTCAATATTGGCGCTGATTTCGTGAATAGCGCTTGCAGTTTCTATCATATTGGAAGCGAGTTCACTGCCGATTTCTTCCATCGTCTCACTGCTGACACCGACAGCGCGCACCGATACGGCAATCTTTTCTATCGTTTCATTGAAGTATGCGGACAAATTCGTTATTTCATCATTCCCAAAAACCGGCAGACGAACTGTTAAATCCCCTTCACCGTGAGCAATATCCCGTAATGCAGCGACAACCGCCTGAACAGGCTGCATCATTTTATAGGCGATAATATACACAATGGTAAGCGATAATACTAAAATAATAATGCCGGTAACCATAATGCCTCTGCGGAGCGCATTCACGGTTCCCATAAATTCATCCACCGGAGCTTTTATAATGACAGTCCAACCGGTTGACGGTACGGTAGCATAAGAAGCTATATTAGTGATACCGTTATACACATAATAGCCCACTTCGCTTTTTTGGGTGTCAAGCGCGTGCTGAGTAAAAGTTGCTAACGAAGTAAGCGATGAGTCTTTTTTTGCCATTTCTATTGCATTGTGTTTACCGGTTACCCGCTCATAATTCTTATTCGCTATGGTAGTACCGGTTAATCCGAGTATGTAACACTCGCCGGTTGCTCCAACGATAATATCCTCTATTTCTTGGGAAAGCAATTTTGCCGGCGCCGCTGCACTAAGAACACCGATGATGGTATTCCTGTCGTCATACAGCGGAACGGCAAAGAGTATTTGCATATTATTCGTTATTTGCGAAAGGAATGGTTCCGTAATATAGTTTTTTCCCTTAGCAGCGGCCTGAAACCATTCCCTGTCACTTACAAACGTGAGGGATCTACGCGCGTCATACCGATTACCTTCGAGATCGCACACGCCGAAGTAATCTATTTTTGCATTCCGTTCCGCTTCTATCGTTATCATTCGTGCCTTTTCCTGCAATGAAAGGCTGTTGTCACGTAAAAACGGCATACGGGCAAGCCCTTCTACAAATTGTATAAAGGAAGAGGCTCTTCCGTCGACAACTTCTGCAATGTCTGTCGCCTTGTCGGTAAG
>CAJPTT010000058.1 GCA_905373565.1 uncultured Treponema sp.
CCGTTTACCTTCTTCTTACCTGATAGAAGGACATACCTTATACGCAATAGCCGGAACGGACTTTCTCTGATTCATGTAGGTGTTTTCATATTTCTTTTTATATTTTGTATACCGCTTGCAGCGCAAATGAGCGATGCCGTAAACGATAAGCGCATCGAAACCGGCACAGCGCAGAATGCACAGAGTACACAGAATGTAAACAGCGAGCAAGACACACGCAATGCACAAAACGAGCAAAGCGTGCCGGTTGCGCAAGAATCGCAAAGCGCCGTACAAGGCTCCGCTCAAGTTGCCGAGACGACCGCATCTGATAGGTCGGATATTTCCGGGCGGTGGTATACCAATTTCTTTGTTTCAGGCGGCTTTCAAACCTTTATCCCCGTTTCCCTTTTAAAAGAATACACTGAAGCAAAGCCCGGTTATAGGATAGCGCTCGGCTACACCTTTTTCCGCTCCGGCAAGCACACCTTGCCGGTGTATCTGGAAACCGGACACAGCGTTATCCTCGGGACGAACCCGCTGATACGCAGCTTTGATGCCTTTCCGATAACCGTCAATGCCGCCTACGAATACTTCCCGATACGGTATCTTTCGATCGGCGTGTTTGCCGGAATAGGCGCAGAAGTAATGCGTATTCGCCATTATCAGACAGCGCTTGATCTATTAACCGATAAACTGAAAACACGCCCGGGAGCGGAAGCGGTTTTCACAGCCGGAGTAACGGTCGGAACGGCAATACTGGAACGCAGTATCGAAGTGAAAGCTCAATTTTCCGCCGATCTCATACCGGAAAAATCCCGTGTTATTCCGCTGCCTTCTTTTCAACTTGCAATCAGAGTGTATCCCGGCGCTGTCTATGCTTACGCGCAAAAAAAACGGACAGCAGAGTACCAGGTGCAAGCATGTGCAAAGACGATAGAAAGCCTTAAAACATCGATTGAAACAAAACAGGAAGCAGCGTTGGCAGTAGAGCAAGCGCCGACAGCGCCTGAACGGAAAGAGGAACCTGAAATACCCGAAACAAAACCGCTTGCGCAGTTCAAGAGCATCTATGTGTATTTTGAACCTGAAAGCGCCGCGCTCGACGTAAACGCGAAAGGGGACATTAAAAAAGCTGCGGCAATCTTGAAAGAAAACGATGATCTTTTCATCCTGTTTGAAAGCTCCGCCGCTCCGTTCGGTTCGGAAGACGAGAGGCTGCAGATTGAAACGGCGCGCATCAGGTCGGTTGCCGAGTATCTCATACAAAAATGCGATATTACGCATGACCGCATTATCTATAACGAACCGAAAGATAAAAACCTGCAAAGGGATAACCGTACCGGAGAAGACGAATATTACATCCAATATCGGTATGTAAAAATCCGCTTTGTTAGAATACAAAGCAATCCCGACGAAGGAGCAAATAGTTGGGCGCTTTTGAACGCTCAATGAGCTTTTTAGAAGTCGCTGTATTAATAGAACCGCTAAAGGAGAAAAAGGTGAAAACGATGAAAAATGGTAGTATGCATTGGTATGCGCTCTTTTTTGCCGCCGTACTGCCGGTAATGGTATGTATATCATGTACTAAAATGCTCAGCGAAATTATTCCGCCTAATGAGCAGCGGCTTATCGGATTGCAACTAAAAAATGTAGAGCGGTTCGTATGCAGTACTGATACGGTTATAAACGGTAATGCCGTTACCGTAACCGTTCCTAAAGGCACCGATGTAACGCGCCTGTTACCCGATGCCGCCGTTTCTCCTAAGGCAACCCTTTTTCCCGTTACGCTGCGGTATTTGCAAGAAGCCTTTCCCGCTACCGATGTACTAAAGCTCGGCTCTACCGTCAGCACTTTTGAAAATATAGAAACCATAAATAAATGGTTTTTCGACTTATATGCAGATAACCCCGAGTTTAACATTCCGGAGCTGGTTTTTCCTATCAATTTTTTAAGCCCCGTACCTTTTGCCGTTATCGGCGGACAGGGAAACATAGAACTGTATATCGTAAAAGTCCTCTATGACGATGGCACCGATCCTGCGACCGGATTACTGCCGCCGGGGGTTCCTGCCGAAAAAAATATTCTTTCGTTCAGTGTCGGGGAGCCGCAGATAGGCGACAGTGTTATCGGCGCAAACACGGTAGACTTTGAAGTAACGGCGGGAACGGAAGGACGTGCACTGACCGTACGGGCGGCTGTTTCTCCGCACGCTATTCTGATACCGCTTACAAAGCCGTATTTGCTACCGCTTTTAACACGTTTGGGAATGGATCCTTTAAGTGTCTTGTCCGGTTATATGACCGCGCCGAATAAAGAAGCGTATTTACGCGCTCTTTTTGCGCCGGTTAATCTTTCGAATGTAATTGTTCCGCTTGATAAGCCGATTGATTTTACCAACCCCGTACAGTTTGCCGTACTGGGTAATGATAAGGATGTAAAGCTGTACACGGTAAGGTGCGAACAGACGGTAACGGGAGCGGTGTTGAAAAACTTCGGCTTTTCAAAGGTGAAAAACCCCGGTCTGGTAAAAGACGGAACGGTGCGTATAGACCGGACGGCAAAAACCGTAACGGCAGAGCTGTTGTATCCGGTTGAATATACCGGCTCAGGAGCTTTTTCGCTGTACTGCGACGTTGCATACGCAGGAGACAGCGCTGCAATAGAATACAAGGGCACACGGTACAACGCTGCCGATAAGATACCTTTTACGCCGGAAAATCCGTCGGGAGCGCAGTATCATCTCGGATCTGCCGAAGCAAAGATTATTATCACCTTCGGGACGGAGCAGACGGAGTACCGCCTGTTTATCTCGTTTAAAGAAGACCCCGACACGGTGCGCAGCATTACCGACTTCCGCTTTACCAAGGACAAGAATAGCGAGCTGAAAACGCTTTCGATGGCGGCTATTGCAAACGACGGACACGAAGGGACGATCACCGCAACGGTGCTCTACACGGGAAGCGCAAAACCCGAAAGCCTTATTCCTACCTTTATTACCCCCGGTACGGTAACCGTCAACGGAGCCGTGCAGACATCGGGCAGCAGCGCACAGGACTTTAGAAAAACACTTACGTACCTGTGTACCTCTCGCGACGGGCAGTACACGCGCAAATACACGGTAAAAATACGGTTTGTCTATGCGGAGCCTGCTCAATCGCTGTTAAAAACATTCCGCTTCCCCGCAGGGGTTAACCCGCTTATCGGAGATTCGGAAGGCAGGATAGACCAAACGGCGCATACCGTGCACATTACCGCCCACTATGCGGGAGAAAGACCTAAAAAGCTGATCCCTGAATTTTCTGCAACGGGAGAGGTAACGGTTGATGGGCTTACGCAGTCAAGCGGTTTTAGCGCGCAGGACTTTGAATACCCCGTCTACTATAAGGTAACCGACCCCGACGACCCGCAGACGTACACAATCTACGCGGTAACGGTGCACTTTGAGTACTCGGCGGATTCAGGCTGCGAATTAATGGAGTTTCAGTTGTTGCAGCAGGATAATCCTTCGCTGACGCAGGATGTAACTGCCTTTATCAGCGCTCATTCGGGCGCCGTCTATGCGCTGTTGCCGCGCGGGGCGGATGTAACGAACCTGATACCGCGCTTTACCGCGCAGGGACGGGTAACGGTGGACGGCGTTGAACAGACCAGCGGAGAGACGGCAGCCGACTTTTCGTCGGAGGTAGAATACAAGGTAACGAGCGAGAACGGCCTTCAAACCAAAACCTACCGCGTAACTTTACAGCAATCGGGCGGCATTATCCATGTTGACCCCAAGGCGACGGGCAGAAACAACGGTTCGACATGGGAAGACGCCTTTACAAACCTTGAAGCCGCGTTACACCAGGCGAACGAAGTACCCGACGGAGTAAGCGCAGAAATATGGATGAGTAAGGACTGTACCCTCAATCACAAGCGGCACGAGCTCAAGCGCACGCTGACCCTGCGCGGCGGTTTTTTGGGCATTGAAACCGAAGCCGACCAGCGGAACAAGGATAATAAGACCGTATTTCTTCGCGAAAGATATGACCCTGACGACATATTTTTCTCCGATACGGTAATACACGGAACGCTCACCTTTGACGGCATTGAGTTTAATAAGAACGGCTATAGACCGGTGGACCCTCTTTACTATATTAAATGGGACACCGCCGGAGAAAACGCCCTTGTTATCGAGAACTGTACTGTGCGCTGGGCTACGGATTTTAATACCATCCACTCCACCCGTTTGGCCTCGGTTACGATAAAAGATTCGGAGGCTTCTAGCGACATTAGACTACCGAAATGCGATACCGTTACGGTACAAAATGTAAACATCGTCGCTACCGGTACCAGTAACACGTACTTGTCCATAAGATGCGATACCGCTGCCGTCGATAATTACAGAGGCGCCCTTTACATTAATAGCTACTTTGGCACTGAACCTCCGGCGCAAAAAGTAGTTATCAAAAACAGCCGCTGCGACCTCGAAATTTCCGCAAAGGACATTGACGTTAGCAATTCGACGATATACGGTAAGTACAAAAGCTTTGATGTTATCAGTCTTTACCGACTATTAGGATACTACAACATGAAGCTGTCTCCCGCCGCTTCTGCCTCCATTAAGATGAAAAACTGCGACTTCGGCAATATATCGATTAAGAACGACAGCAGCGAAGTGCTGAAATTAAAAAGCGTCGATATTACCGCTGTAACCATAGCCGATCTCTCTGTATCCAGCGGAAAGGTAATAACCGAACGGCTTAACTGCTCAGAGGGTTGGCGGGACAAGATAACTTCTTTAAAGCTCCCCGCCTGTTCGGTAACAATGAAGAATTATACCTGTAGGGACACCATCGATGTTTCCTGCAATGAAAAGGACTTTAAAGCCATTATGGAAGCCGTGCCGGTACACACGGACATAGAGAATGTAACAGCGAAAACAATAAAGTGCGGCTACGTAACGGACACCTTACGGACAATCAAACGGGAGTACAGCTGCCCTCCGTATGTATTAAAAGAAGGCGACTGGAAAAAGATATATGTAGAACCGGTACCGTTTGCAAGCGGCGGCTCTCACACGCTGAAAAACGTTTATGCGGAAAACCTCTCTGTATTTTCAGGCGATTCCATTACATTAAAGGGTGGTGAAGGATCTGAAAAGTTTTTGCTAAAAGGACAATTAAAAGGCGCCCTCTCGTTCGCTTTGCGATGGGATGAAGCTCAACAGCTAAATGTAGCATATAATGCCTGCGATTATTCGTCAGTCGTGTTAAATAACGAAACGACGTCGAACAGTACCATCGATATAGACAATATTTATATAGACGGAGAGTGGTTCCGGGCGCGGACAAAAACCCTTTCCGTACGAAAAATACAGCATAACTGGAATCAACTGGGCTGTCTGGAACTGCAAGGGCATAATAGCGTAACCGTCACAGACTGCAACTTCCGTAACTTGGTGCCGTTTTACGCCTACTACGACCAGAAACCTACCGAAATACGCCCCAGCTTCCTTGCTATAGGCGGAACGGTCAGCTTGACGGGCTGCACCTTCGACGAGAGCTTTGTTCAAGTTGGTTCAGGCACGTGCTTTGACACCCACCTTAACAGCCTCTACAACTGCACGGCCGCGGTGTGGAAAAAGTAGGGGGGGCTTCATAATTCATAATTAAGAATTCATAATGGGTAGTGGGTGTTTTGCCGGTTACGCATTTTTTTGTGTAAAAAGGCTTGACTACTGTACGCCAATGACGTATCATAAAAAGATGGAATTGATAGAAACGCCGGTCTTTAAAAAGCAAATTGACCGTTTGTTGGACGAGTTGACATACACGCAATTTAAAGAATATTTAGTATGCAACCCGTTAAAAGGGAAACTGATTAGAGGCGGCGGCGGAATAAGAAAAATACGGTGGGGTAAAAAGAATACCGGGAAAAGCGGTGGTATACGAATTATCTATTTTATAAAAACGGATACGCAAATTTATTTATTGTTTGCTTATGCAAAAAGCGAAGCGGATAATCTTACGCAAAAGCAGACAAATATATTAGCGACATTTGTTAAAGAGGTGCTATTATGATTGGACGTAAAAAAATGAGTGAGGAAATGTTTAGCGAGCTTATACAAAGTATTAAAGAGGCAGGCTTAATTGAAAAAGGAGAGCTGCAGCCTGCACGTGTTTCTGTTATCGACGCGTTAGATATTGCGGCGATACGGAATAAAACTCATAAAACGCAGGAAGAATTTGCAACGATGCTTAATATCAGTATTGGGACATTGCGTAATTGGGAGCAGGGACGGCGCAAGCCTGACGGTGCGGCATTATCGCTGCTTAAAGTGGTATCGGCTAATCCTCAATATGTAGAAAGTGTGCTCCTTACATAAAGTTTTTTTCCCTCAACAGAGAATTCAACTGTACGGCTGCGGTGTGGAAAAAGTAGGGGGGGGATAATTTAGAATTCATAATTAAGAATTCATAATTAAGAATTCATAATGGGTAGTGGGGAATGGCGTAATTATACCGATAAGATAGTCATTGCCTAAGCCTTTGCGGTTTTTGCAGTAAATATTATAAAAAAACTGTGAGTTTTTAGCCAAAAGCCTTTTTGTGTCATATATAGCATACAAAGAGGCCAAACAATGCACAAAGACTTTGATTCATTAACCATTACCGACGATTTTATCTTCTGCCATATCATGCAGGATAAAACTATCTGTTCTTCGCTACTTCGTATGCTGCTGCCCGATGTGCTCGCAGAAATTACCGCGATATCTTATCAAAAGAGCTTTGACCAATTGCTCTATGCAAAAGGCATCCGCCTTGATGTATGGGCTGCCGATACTGCCGGCAAACTATACGATATTGAAATGCAGACGGCAAATGCCTATAATCTTGCTAAACGCTTGCGTTATTATCAAGCGGTGCTTGATATAAGTACTCTTGAAAAAGGTACTGATTATGAGCAATTACACGATTCATTTCTTATCTTTTTCTGTACGTTTGACTATCTTGCGAAGGGGTTGCCAGTTTACACGTTTAAGACGGTATGCAGCGAAGACATGAGGATACGCTTGCCTGATGCTATGACGAAAGTGATTGTCAACAGTAGTGCTGCGGAGAAAGAGCGGAATAAAGACTTGAGGGCATTTTTAAAGTACATGAATGGGGATAAGCCAGATAGTCCGTTTGTGCGCACGATAGATGAGGCTGTAAAGCGTATTAAAGCGGATGAACAGCACAGGAGGGAGTATATGATGTTACGGTCATTTGAGATGGATGCACGGAGAGTGGGGTTTCAGCAGGGAATAACACAAGGTATGCGACAAGGTAAATCTCTTGGTCTTGCTGAAGGTTCCCGTCAAAAAGCGCTTGAAACGGCACGGCTGATGAAGCAAGCAAGCTGTGAGATTTCTTTTATAGAAAAGATGACCGGTCTGAGTAAAGAAGAAATAGAAAAACTATAATCCCATAGATAATATATAATGATTTTGAGGTGAAAGCCATTGCCGAATCCTCTGCGGTAACATGAATACTGCACGGCCGCGGTGTGGAAAAAGTAGGGGGGATTCATAATTCATAATTAAGAATTCATAATGGGTAATGGGTGTTTTGCCGCATCCTTGACAGGCTGTTTTTTATTTACTACCATATATAACCGAGATTTTTTGAGGTTCCCTACTATAAATATGCAATCGGATGCTTTCAGGTTTCAGGCACAAGAAGATTTTTCCAAGGCGCGCAATAAGGCATGGATCAATGAGATGCAGCATGTCATGCATCCCGATAAAAAACGGCTCCTTTCTTTGAACGACGTAAAGAAGATTTTAAAGCCCAAGAATGAGGTGTATGTCGGGCTTAAAACGGTTCCGATTAAAAAGATAGTCGGCAGTGAGGGGCGTTATAATGATTTTGATAATCACTTTTTACCCCGTTCTAACGAGTTAAAGCAGCGATGGGTTAATGTCGATCAGGCTCATTTGTCCGATATCATATTGCCGCCCATTCAGCTGTATGAGCTCGGCGGATTGTATTTTGTTCGGGACGGGAATCACCGCGTGTCGGTTGCGAAGGCGCAGGGCGTAGAGTTTATCGATGCTGAGGTTATTTCGCTGCAAAGCGAGGTGCAGCTGCCGCCGGATGTCAGGCTGGATACGCTGCTCGCTGAGGTTATCCGTTACGAAAAACGGGTGTTTTACAACGAGACGAATTTCGGCGATCTGACCGATTACTGGGACTTAGACTTTACCGCAATCGGCCGCTACGATGTCATCTATAATCATATTCTTGTACATAAGTATTATATGAATGAGCAGCAGCATACTGAAATCGATTTTAACGACGCGCTGATTTCTTGGTTTAAAACGGTCTATCTTCCGGTTATCGCCGTCATAGACAAATATAAGCTGCTTTCCGATTTTAAAAACCGGACGAAGAGCGATATTTACGTCTGGATTGTCAAGCATTGGGATCGGCTCAAGCAAAAGAACGGCAATGATTTTAGTCTCGATGATGCCGCACGGGATTTTGTTGAATTGGAGAAAACGGCAAAGGCTCACACTCCCTCTGCGCTTTCAAAACTTAAAACAAAGTTTTTGAAGCTTTTAAAAAAATAACGCAGTCTATGAATTACCAATTAAGGATTATTTTAACAGCCTAAAGAAATTCCCTTGATCATGTATTTCGATGAATAAAAAATGAACTATCGATTGTTAACCGATAAGCAGAGTAATACGCGCAGATTATCTAAAAAACGGCTACTGTACGGCATAGCAGTGTTGCTGATTGCACTCTGTATCGGCGGCTGGCTTTCGCTCTTTTTGCCGTTCCCGGAACTGGACGCTTTTATGCAGCGGGATTGGAGTACCCGCGTCTATGATCGGAGCGGCAACCTTATCCAAATCCTTGCACTGGAGGACGGCATACGGCGTGAGTTTACGGCGTATGAATCGATGCCGCCCGACGCCGTCCGCATCTTTCTCGCTGCGGAAGACAAGGATTTTTTCTCCCACCGCGGCATCGATGTTGCCGCTATTGCACGGGCGGCTTATCAAAATATCAGCAGCGGGAAGCGGGTCAGCGGCGCGTCTACCGTTACGATGCAGCTCGCCCGCCTCGTCGTTCCGGCAAAAAAGCGCACGTTTTTTGCAAAGCTCCGCGAAGCTCGAAACGCGCTCCGGATTGAGCGGCGCCTTTCAAAACAGGCTATTCTTGAACTTTATCTTAACAGCCTTCCGTTTGGCTTCCAAACCGAAGGCCTTACCTCGGCAGCAAGGAATTTTTTTGCCCTGCCGCTTTCGGAACTGACTGCGGAACAGCTCTGCTGCCTCGCAGTCATTCCCCGCCGTCCCGCCGGTTATAACCCGCTTGAACATCCCGAAGCCTGCGCCGAAAAAGCAGCCGCGCTCTACCGCTCCGTCTTTATGCAAGAAAGCGAAGGGCAAGACGGACAGCAAGACACCCCGCTTACAGATCGGCTGCTGCAGGCTGCCCGCAGTGCACGCCACTTTGAATACCCCTTCGGGATGCCTCATTACATCGAATACCTTGTGCGGCGGTATAAAGCAGGCGATTTTCACCGACAACCGGAAGTTCCGCAAGGTGTGCAAGGTGGTACTCAACCGCAACCGGAAGGCAGCCCGGAAATTGCGCAGGGCAGCAGTCTCACGCAGAAAAACAATCAAACACAGATG
>CAJPTT010000059.1 GCA_905373565.1 uncultured Treponema sp.
GCCTGATGCGTTTGCCTCTCTGTTAGAAAAAATGTGCGAAATTTTGTTTCCTACAAAATTTCGCACGGAAGGAAAGCAACAGCCTTCTTTCAGACAGTGTAAGGTTACACTACACTCGTTATTCGTGCGGAGGGTTTAATACCCCGACGCTCTGCGTCGTAACAAAGGGTATTAAAGCCGACTGCAACCACCTTATGAGAACAACATACCCCGACGCTTGCGTCGGGGTTGTTGATTACGGATGGCGTGTGGCTACTCCCTTTTCGATCAGTGATACCAGTTGATCTTCATACCAATCTTGTGAATACGGTGCATGCCGACGGACAACCGGTCGAAGTTTTAATTCAATAGCGTCCTTACACGGTTCGCAAACATCATATTCGCGGATATGCCAATAGGTTCGTCCCGACATAGGGTTGACCAATTCTTTTTTACAAATGTCGCAATGTAAAGTTTTCATAACAATGCTCTCCTAATAGAATAAAACTTGTGTCGAAAAGCATACCGTATATTCGTTTTTTTGTCGAGATAATCGAGCAAATGCATCAGATGATTTTCTAAATATTCTCGCAGAATAAAGAAACTATTCGGCCGGAGTTGAACCTCTTCGCGGTTTTGCATAGCCAACGCTTTTGAAACTCGCTACTATTTGGAACCACGCCCATCCTTGGACGTTCTGCCCCTCCAACGCTTTTGAAAATAGCCTGTTGAGCAGTGTACTTCCGTGTACACTGCTCAACGTCGAGATTTGTGCATAGCCCAAATCTCGCTCCTGCTTGGAACCAGCGGCATCCGTGCCGCTTCTGAACAGACTTTCCGTAAGCCTTTTGAAATAGACGATGCAGATACAAGGAATACGGTAAAAAAGTACCGCAGGCACGGTACAAAATGTACATCCCTGTACATTTTGTACCTACGTGTTTGCCCTGCAAACACGCTACTGACTAGAACCACCGCCATCCGTGGCGGAAATGATACGTTGAGCATTTATTGCAGAAGCGGCACGGACGCCGCTGGTTTAAACAGAAGCGATATTTCGGCTTTGCCGAAATTCGCCATTAAAAGTGTACACGGATGTACACTTTTAATGATGCGACGCCGTAGATGCGTCGTATATTTCAAAAGGCTGTGTCGTTGATGCTATTAAGCCAGTCTGTGCACGCCGGAACAACCGAGGCAATGCATCCTTCTTTAAAGGGATTTTTCAAGTTTGTCAGTTCCACAAGCTTGAGAAAGGAGTCGCGGCCGCCTGCTTGACAGAGACGTAGGTAATCTTCCCATGCAGTTTTGCGGTCGGAAAGGCTCTTGCTCCAGAACTGCAGTGCGCATACTTGAGCAAGGGTGTAATCGATATAGTAAAATGGCGTGCTGAAGATATGCCCCTGACGCATCCAATAACCGCCGCGGTTTAAGAAATCGTTATCGTCGTAATTCCGTTCGGGTAGGTACTTTTTTTCGATACTGCGCCATGCGGCCTTTCGTTCTGCGGGGCTTGCTTCGGGATGTTCATATACCCAGTGCTGAAACTCGTCTACCGTAACGCCGTAGGGTAAAAACAGGAGCGCTCCAGACAGATGAGTAAAGCGGAACTTATCGGTTTGCTCTTCAAAAAAGAGGTTCATCCACGGCCAGGTAAAGAATTCCATACTCATCGAGTGAATTTCGCACGCTTCATACGTCGGCCACACGTATTCCAAAAGGCGGGCGTTACGGCTCTGGTAGGCTTGGAATGCGTGCCCCGCTTCATGGGTCATTACTTCCACATCGTGCTGCGTATTGTTAAAGTTGGCAAAAATAAACGGTGCTTTGTAGTCGGGGATGGTGGTGCAGTAACCGCCTACTGCTTTTCCTTTTTTTGCAAGCACATCGAGTAGGTTATGCGAAGTCATAAAGGTAAAAAATTCATCGGTTTCGGGGGAAAGTTCTGCATACATCTTTTTAGCATTCGCCAAAATCCAATCGGGATTGCCGTGGGGAATCGCATTGCCGGTGGTATATTCAAGCGGTTCATCATAGTAGTACAGCCGTTCCAACCCCAGCCGTTTCGCCTGCCGTTTGCGTAAGCCAACAGCTATCGGTACAATTTCACGGTAGATTTGGTTCCGATAGGCGGCAACCATCTCGGCATTGTAGTCGGTTCTGCCCATCCGGTCATATCCGAGCTGTACGAAATTTTTATACCCAAGTTTTTTTGCAATACGGGTGCGTACTTTGACCAAATTATCGTAGATGGAATCGAATTCTGCTTCATTCTCTGCAAAAAAACCGTAGTAGGCCTTTGCCGCTTTTTTCCGTGTTGCACGGTCTTGAGCTTGCATAAAAGGAGTCAACTGCGCGAGCGTACGTTTTTCTCCTGCAAATTCTATTTCTGCCGAAGCGATCAGTTTATCGTAGCTGCTGGTAAGTTTGTTTTCTTCCGCTAAATCTTCCATAATAGAGGGTGAAAACACCTTCATATCAAGTTCGGTCATTGCAAAGATATGAGAGCCGAATTCTTTTTCAAGATCGAGACGGAAAGAAGAAGCAAGCAGCTTTTTATTAAAGCTATTGGTCATTTCGATATAAAACGGGTTTGATTCATCAAAAAACGTATTTTCAGCATCATAAAAAGCATCACGAGTGTCGATACTGTGCCGTATTTCCGCAAGGGTCTGCATGGTTTGATAATGAGATTTAAGTTTTTGCACTTCATCAATAAGAGCGATCTGCTCCGTCGCCGAATGAGCGGCTTCGAACTGCTGTTCCGCTTTTTTAAATGCCGTTTTTAATGCCTCCATGTCGGGGCGTGTATAGGGAAGGTCGGTAAACCGCTTCATTTCCGGTGTATTCATTAGAGACTCCTTGCTTCTGATAAAATTGTGCGGAACGATTATAGCATAAGGCCGATGTTTAGGACAGCATCGGAAATTCGTTGGTATCTACTTGACGAATATTCGATTAGTTTGTATATATAGTGCAATCAAAATATAAAGTTTCCTGATACGTTTGGTATCGGTGAATCCCACGCCCCCTGTTATTGATGGAGGATTGTTATGAAAAAATCAAAGCTGATTATTTTTGCAGTGTTTGCTGCCCTTTTCGTTTTATCATGTAAAAATTACACCTTACCTCAGACTGTCGTACCTGTTTCGGAGATTTCCGTTAACTCCAATCAAACCGATGTTTCGCTTGCAAAAGGCTCATCATATCAGTTACAAGCAAAAGTTTTACCTGAAAATGCAACGGATAAAAAAATCACCTATACTTCGCATAATCCTGCTGTTGCCTCTGTAAATGAGGAAGGTGTGATTACCGCCCTTAGTGCCGGAAGCGCAAAAATTACGATAACCGCTTCAAACGACATTTCAAAAGAAATAAACGTGACCGTAACCGCAGTATCGGTTACGAATATCGTATTCGATCCTGCCTTGCCGGGAAATCCGCTCCCCTTAAGCGTTGGAGGAACCTGTCCGATCCATGCAAAGGTACAGCCCGAAAATGCGACGGACAAAAATCTTACCTATACTTCGGATAATGAAGCGGTTGCGTCTGTAGATGCCGGAGGACTGATTACGGCAAAAGCGGTTGGAAGTGCGAAAATTACGATTAAAGCTTCAAATGGCGTTTCCAAAGAAATTACCGTAACCGTTTCTACAACGCCTATCCATGTTACGGGTATTGAACTCAGCTCCGGTGAAACTGCTCTTTCTGTAGAGAATGGAGCTACCCGTCAAATCGGCGCGTATGTTGTGCCCGAAAATGCAACCAATAAAAACCTTACCTATAGTTCGGATGATGAAACAGTTGCAGTTGTAAATGACAATGGGCTGATTACGGCAAAAGGGATTGGAAACACAACTATTACCATAACAGCAGCAGACGGTATTTCAAAAACGGTAAACCTAACTGTTACGAAAGCTACAGTCCATGTTACTTCTATTGAATTTAACCCGCCGCTTCCCACAGAACCGATTGAGTTATTTCTCAACGAAATATATAAGTTTGATATAAAAGTATTGCCTGAAGAAGCTGAGAATAAAAAGCTGACATTCATCACATCAAAGGCTTCAATAGCATGGCTGCAGGGTGAAGGGAACAGTGAGGTAAAAGCTGCCGGAGAAGGGGAAGCAACGGTAACTATAACCGCCGATGATAATCCTTCTGTTAAAAGAGAAGTTCGTTTTAAGATGATACGAAAACCTGCCGGTCCTTCAATTAGCGTAGAAAACTCGTCTATCCAGTGTGAAAGTGCTGAAGACGATGTCTCCTTTACGGTAAAAACGCTCAACGGAAAATTGAACTATACGCCCGAAGTGGTAGGAGGAGGCGCAAAGTGGCTGAGGGTAGACGGTAAAGAGTCTGCCGGCGACAATGAAGATACGGTAACGTTACACCTTAAGCAAAACAAAACCGTATGGGAAAGAAAGGCGTATATCAAATTTAAAGATAATAACACAAATAACTATGTCATTTCCGCAGGTAAGGAATTGCAAGTAGAACTTACGCAAAAAAAGAATGAGAATCCGAACGTAACGATAAAGTGGGTGTATGGAATAGGTGAACCGACGGAGGCTGAAAAAGAAGAAGGGAAAATTCCTGTTTATGGTGGTGAAAAGAAATTTTATTGGGATGATAATAAGATTTTTTGGTGGAATGAAAGTACTACTACAAAATGGTTTAACAACAGAAAAGTGTCTCTTTTAGGAATACCCGCCCCTGAAGGTGCAGACGGAAATCAATGCTGGGCTAAAACGGCTTCCAATATGCTGCACTGGTGGTTTGTACAAAACAAAGACAACATAGACAGATACATACAACACAAAACAGAAGAAGAAAAAGGTAAATACGCCCACTACTACAAAAGAGAGTTGCCGACAGAACACGAAAAAGAAAAAAGTTATATAGCGAATATTTTTAGAATACAAGCAAGTAATAGTCAACAAGGTAATTATACTATAAGTGGACTTTCATGGTATCTTTATGGTAATCCAAGTGTATCAAAAGATTCTACTTTTAAAGGTCCCGCCTTGTTCAAAGACATTTTTAATAAAGACAATACACCTATTAAGGTAGAAACTATAACTGATAAAGCCAGTTTTAATAAAATAATATCTGATGCTATCGAGTCTGAAAAAGCAATCGGGATAGATGTATGGGGTTCAAAAGGTGGCAATGATTATGCTCATGCGATAACGCTTTGGGGCGCCGCCTTTGATGAAGATGGAAATATCCTTGCAATCTATGTTGTTGACAACAATTTTGGAGAGAACAGAATATTTCCATACGGAATTTGGTACAAAGAAGGTAGACCGTATTTATTTAACTACGGCGTAAATAACTTTGTGCAAAATAGATATGTAGGTCGAATAACTACCTTAGACAAAGGTGAAGCACAGTGGGAAGAATGGAAGAGTAACCACCCCTAAAATAGCCTTTACAAATAACAACACGGTAGCGGTAAAAAGTTCAGAAAGAGCTTTTTACCGCTGTATGGTAATGCAACGCATAGTATTTTGGGAAAGCGGGCGCATCCGTTACGAATGTGCCTGCTTTTTTTATGGCTCGTGAGCCGATGAAAAATATGGGACGAAGCGGAGCTTCTGACTCACATCACGGACATCCTTGTCCGTACAGAAACGAAGTGGAGGAATGGAGCGAAAACGGAACAGCGGACGTAGCGGCCCGAACGAAGTGAGGGGAACCTCCATAAAAACGATATTTAAAATGAATGATAAAGGGGATGGGAGTTTTTGGATGAACGTAGATGAGATTTTGAATGGAGAGTCAAAAGAGGTTGAATATAAAGAGCGGGTTCCGGCAAATAGCAAGCGGTATACGAAAACAGCGGTAGCGTATGCAAACGGCGCGGGAGGTTTGCTGATCTTTGGCGTAGAGGATACTACTTTGGAAGTGAAAGGGATACCGCAGGAGAAGGTTTTTGAAGAGGCGGATAGGATTTCCAATGCTCTTATGGATAGCTGTGAGCCGATGATTGATTTTGATATAAAGTATCGTACGATTGAGGATAGAACGATAATCATTGTGCAGGTATATCCGGGTAAGCAAAGACCATATTTTTTAAAGTCCGAAGGTAAGCAGGCTGGTGTATATGTGAGAGTGCCGGGTTCGACGCGGGCGGCGGATGAATTTATTGTAAAAGAATTGGCGCTTGAGGGGGCTAATAAAAGCTATGATAGGATGCTTGCAATAGGCGAAACCGTTACAGATGAAGAAGTCGAAAAATTATGTAATATCATGTATCAGTATGCTTTAAGCAGGTGTCTTACCGCAGAAGAAAAGCAAAGTGTAAAACGAATTACTAAAATACAGCTATTGTCATGGGGTTTGTTGCAGGAGAAGGAAGGAAAGCTGTATCCTACTAACGGCTATTTACTGTTATCACCTCACCGCATACAGGAGACTTCCGTGCAATGCGGTATATTTAAAGGTACGACCAGAGCTGTGTTTGTGGATAAAAAAGAGTATAGCGGGCCGATATATGAACAGATAGATGAGGCATATCAGTTTGTTTTGAGAAATATCCGCACGGGCGCTGAGTTCGGCGGTTTGTTACGCAGGGATGTGTACGAACTTCCGATTGACAGCATTCGAGAGTTGATTGCCAACGCAGTCAGTCATCGTTCATATCTGGATAATGGTAATGTTCAGGTGGCTTTGTATGATGATCGGCTGGAAGTTACTTCGCCGGGAATGTTGATAGGCGGGCTTACGATAGAAGAAATGAAAAAGGGATACAGTAGACCGAGAAATAAGGGGATTGTAAGCGCTCTTGCCTATATGAAAGTGGTGGAACGGTGGGGAAGCGGTATTCCGCGATTGTATGAGAATTGTAAAAGCGCCGGATTAAGAGAGCCGGAGCTGAGTGAAAAGGCCGGATGTTTTAGAGTAAATATGTTTCGTAATACGGAACTTACACCGGTAACAGAGGAAAATGGCGCAGACCGGGATGGCTTATTAGGAGAAGAAAAGGAACAGAAAAAAGGAACAGCAAAAAGAAATAGAAATTATAGAACGGACAGAAAAGATATGGGAATTGATTTGCAAGGATCCTTCTATTACGCAGTCTGCAATGATGGAAGCGTTGGGCATTTCCAGAAAAAAAGTGCAGTTGGTATTGGACAAACTGATTGCTGAGGGCAAAATTGAAAGAGTCGGTTCTGACCGGAGCGGCAGTTGGAAAATTATATGAACAATGTTCATTTTGGAGAACGGAATATGCAAGCGATTATGGAAACCGTTTTTGATTCGTGCGGAGGGTTTAATACCCCGACGCTTGCGTCGTAATAAAGGGTATTAAAGCCGACTGCAACCACCTTATGAGAACAACATACCCCGACGCTTGCGTCGGGGTTGTTGATTTTCTCTACTTACCGGAATTTTAATGATTCCTAAAACGTGCGCGTATGTGTGGACGGTCGGCATCGGCTTTCAGGCATTGCGGAAAAACGATACGGGGAAGGCTGTTGAACAGACTTGTACGCTGCAGTCTGATGGTAGAAATGCCGAAAAAGCAACCGATTTTTGAGACATTCTTTCGAGACATTCTATGAAATTAATCGACCCGAAAAAGTTGAGCCCTCTGATACTCCGGGAAAAAGCGTTTCTGACTGCCGTTTTCGAACTGTACGGTAATCACCAATTTGCCGCCGCTTTGCCTCGACTGTACGACATAGCCGTAGCCGTAGTCGTCGTGAAAGAGACGTTGTCCGCACTTCCACAACGCAGCTTCTTCATCGACGGGAGAGGCAAAGCTTACTATGGACTGTCCTATCACGTCGACAAGACCGCTGTCAATTTCCGTTAAAAAGCGGCTCGGTTCCATATACGACAGCTTTCCGTACATTCGACGTGCCGCGCAGCTGGTCATATACAGCGCGTCCTGTGCACGGGTACAGGCAACGTACATCAACCGCCGTTCCTCTTCCATATCTTCGGCGCTTTCGTCATTGCGCGGAAAAATACCGTTTTCAAGACCGGTGATAATCACATTGCGAAACTCAAGCCCTTTTGTGTTGTGCATAGTGATCAGCTGCACGGCATCGGCTCCTGCATCGGTTTCCGCAAGGCTGCGGTCCAGTTCGATATGTTCCAAGAAGGAAGTCAGCCCGGCAGCCGAGCAGGGGTACAGCGAGGCGGTATTGGCAAGTTCCTGCAAGTTCGCTGTTTTCTGCGTCCCCATCACTTCGTCTTGATTCCGGTGAAAAACTCCCAAACCTGTTTGCTCGATAACCGCCAGTACAAAGGCAGCGAGCCGCTCGCCCTGCTGCCCGTGTTTCTGCGTAACTGCCTGTTCAGAGGCGCCGGTGTCTATGGTGCTGCCGGTTGGGACATCAGACTGCACGGTGTCCGCTTGTGCATCGATGTCTGTTGTAGTATCGACCGGCACAGCGTCGGTGGTATTTGCGGAATCGTATTCGGCAAGGAGGCTGCGGAGCGAATGCAATGTGTTTAAAAACTCCTGCAGCGTGGTACCTGCTTTCTTAGATATCGGGAGCTTTGCTCCTGCGTCGAGCAGTACCGTAATATAGTCGGTTCCTTGTTGCAGCGGCTGCTGCGGTGTACCTTTTGACTGTTGATGCGAGGGTAGGGCAGTGGACTCTTGCAGTTGGGCAAGTTCCAGCTGTTGCGAGGGCAGGGCAGTGGGTTCTTGCAGTTGAGTGAACTCCTGTTGAGCGCTTCTGCTGTCTTGTTCCGGTGAAGTGTCGAATGTCGATGAACCCACCTCTGCCGCTTCTCCTGCATTTGCAGGTGAATCTATATGTGCGGATAAGCTTGCAAATGCTGCGCGGGCATACGCGACCAGTTTATTCTGTGTGGTTTCGCCGATTCCCCGTGCGGGTTTATTCACCATACGGCGGAAGGCAATTTCATCCCGTCCGTTTGCGATGAGCGCTAAAAGAGCAAGCGCATCCTTAATTTCCTCGCGTTCGTAGAACTTGAGTGTACCGACTACCTTGTGCGGAATTTTTTCGTGCAGAAAAGTTGTTTCAAAGTTGAGCGACTGTGCATTGGTGCGGTACAAAATTGCCCAGTCTGAGTACGAGCCTCCCGCCCGCACCGCCTTTTTGATGAGCTGCACACACAGTTCCGCCTCCGCGTCTTGGGACGGTAGGTAATAAAGGCAGGGCTTTCGTCCGCCGGTTCCGCGCGCTGCAATCAGCGTTTTACCGAGCCGTCCCTCATTGCGGGACACAATAGAACCGGCAACTTGCAGGATAGGTTCATACGAGCGGTAGTTCCGCACCAGCCGGATAATCTTTGTGTGCGGAAACTGACGGTCAAAGGTGAGGATATTCTGCACCTCAGCGCCTCGGAACCGGTAAATAGACTGATCATCATCGCCGACAACACAGACATACGTGTCATCCCCCGTCAGTTCCCGCAGCAGCCGGAATTGTGCATCATTTGAATCCTGATACTCATCCACAAGTATCACTTTAAAGCGTCTATGCAGCTGTTGGGCAATAGCGGTATGTTCTTGCAGCAGCTGAACCGGCAGCATAATCAGGTCGCCGAAGTCGGCATTCCCCGTTTCGCGGAGCCGCTGTTGATAGGCACGGTAGATTACAGCGAACTCAGGCGTGGGGTCGATCAT
>CAJPTT010000060.1 GCA_905373565.1 uncultured Treponema sp.
GTTAAAATGTAATGTAAGTAAAATAAAATTTGACGAGTAACCACACATAACACTCAATCTAAACTTACATTGCTCCAGCAGCTTGGAGGAAGTATGCCGGTACGTGTTATAACATCGGATGACTTTGGGGTCAATTTTGTCAACAAATCTTTTCTTACTTCAGGGCGGGATGAATATACTGTTCGTTTTACCCAGAATCCTGCCGAAAAGCATCGATGGCGGCCGCTTACCTTTAACGAAGTTGAAACGCTCATCAAGAACGGAAACACTTGCACTAACTGGAATACCTTTTTGGTGGAAGACCCCTTTACGCCGTCGCTTATTAAAAACTCGCTTTTTGCGGGATTGGTGAGGATTTCCTCTTTAACCGAATGCTATCTGCGCTACCATGATTTTATTGTTCCCGCGGGGATTACCAACAGCAAAATTATCTCCTGCGATATCGGAGCGAATTGCGCCGTGCATGATTGCGCTTATCTTGCGCACTATATTATCGGGAATACGGTCATTTTAAGCAGAATAGATGAGATGGCGGCAACCGATCATGCCAAATTCGGCGAAGGGGTCATTAAAGACGGGGAAGATGAAGCAGTCCGCGTTACAATCGATGTGATGAACGAAGCGGGCGGACGGGAAATCCTCCCCTTTGCGGATATGATTTGCGCCGATGCGTTTATGTGGGCGCGGTACCGCGATGATGCAAAGTTGATGGCGCAACTGAAAAAGCTGACGCAGGATTCTTGCGATTCCGCCCGCGGGTATTACGGTACCGTCGGGGACAACGCAGTGATTAAAAGTTGTAAGATTATCAAGGATGTCCGATTCGGCGAGGCGGTCTATATTAAGGGCGCCAATAAGTTAAAAAATCTGACCATCCGGTCTTCCGCAGCAGAAGCGACCCAGATCGGGGAAGGAGTTGAACTGGTCAACGGGATTATCGGATACGGCTGCCGCGTGTTCTACGGCGTTAAGGCAGTGCGCTTTGTGCTGGGAAATAACTGTACGCTCAAATACGGCGCCCGCCTTATCCACTCCGTGATGGGAGATAATTCAACCATCTCCTGCTGCGAAGTATTAAATGCGCTGATCTTTCCCTACCATGAGCAGCATCATAACAACTCATTTCTTATCGCTGCGATGATTCAGGGGCAGTCCAATATGGCGGCCGCCGCTACGGTAGGTTCAAACCACAATACCCGCGGCAACGACGGAGAAATTATCGCCGGCCGGGGATTTTGGCCGGGGCTTTCCGCGACGCTCAAGCATAACTGCCGGTTTGCGTCCTTTGTGCTGTTGAATAAGGGCAATTACCCCGCCGAACTGGATATTCCTTTCCCGTTCAGCTTGGTCAGTGATAATTTGCGGGAAAATTGCCTCGATATTATGCCCGCCTATTTTTGGATGTATAATATGTATGCGCTTGCTCGCAATAACGATAAATTCAAAAAACGGGATAAACGGAAAACAAAGACGCAAAAGATTGAAACCGAGGTGCTTGCCTGCGATACCGCCGGAGAAATTATGCACGCGATGGAATTGCTGGAGCACATCTTTGAAACGGCATGGACGGCGGCAGGAAATCAACCCGAAAGCGCTCAACATCTTTTGACTCATAAACGGGACGAGCTGAAAAAACTGCCCCTCACTGCCGAAAACATCGAACATTCCGCCCGCCCGGTGAAGATTCTGCGCGGCGTGGATGCATGGTATGCGTACCGCGATATGCTGGTATGGTACGGGGTAACCGTTTTGGCAAAATACATCGATGAAACCGGCGCCGACGGTGAGGTTTTTAGCCGTAGTGGTGTATGCAGCCGATTCAAGCTTCAAAACGGAACAATCCCGTGGGTCAATGCAGGCGGGCAGCTGATACGCGAGGACGAATATGACCGGCTTCGCAGCAGGGTTGGGGCAGGGGAGTTCAATTCGTGGCATGCAATCCACGCCGAATACGACCGGCTCTGGGAACGGTATCCCTTTGACCGCGCAGAACATGCCTACAGCGTACTTTGCCGGCTCGCCGGAGTTTCCGCCCTTACCGAATCACAGTGGCGAACCTACCTTGACGAAGCGCTCCGCTTGAACCGCTACATCGAAGCGCAGGTTCTTATCACCAAGAAAAAAGACTACACCAATCACTTCCGCGATATTACCTATCGGAATCGGGCTGAGCGGGATGCCGTACTCGGTCATGTGGAGGACAATGCCTTTGTGCAGCAGTCCAAGCAGAATGCGCAGCACTATACTGAGCTTTTTGCACGGGTAGGGGAAAGGTTGTGATGGAATTATGACATGGAGAAAGCTATGGTTTGTAATGTAAATGAAAGGTTCTGTAATCCGTATACAAAGAACGGCAAGACACCATGGCAACTGCATTAAAAATATCTTCAACGGTCGCCTTCCTTCTGTGCGAAATTTCATAGGTATAAGGTGAGCGTCTACAATGACGCCTTCATCAATTGATGAACATCCCTGTCCATCAGTTGATGACGAATTTTGGCAAAGCCAAAATATCGCTTCTGCTCTAACCACCGCCGTCCGTGGCGGATGTATTAACCGTCAAGTTTTCTTTCGAAAACTTGCGTATTGATGTGTGCGCTTTTCGCGCACGAATGCAACAGTTTCCAAAATTCATATTTTGTTCAACTGTTGCATTTTAAGGAAATAAAATTTCGCACATTTTTCCAGCGAAAGGGTAAACGCATCAGACAGAGTAGATATAAATCGCGAAAAAATTGAGACTGTGAGACCATTTGAACCATCTTCAACTGTTGTACATCCGTGTACAACAGTTGAAGGCGAGTTTTGTGCGTACACAAAACATCGCTGCTGTATGGAACTACTGCCATCCTTGGCAGTTCTGGTCGAATAGTCTCAATTTTTTCGCGGGGATATTAAAAAGCGGCCTGATGCGTTTACCCTGTCTCGTTTATCCTTTATCCTTTTTTTATTTTGCCGATATTGATTACGGAGAATATACTATGAGAAAGCGAGTGCCGATAGTGCTTTTATGCTGCACTATGCTCTATGGTGTGGTATATGCAAAAACGATCGGTTTTACTTGTATTTATAATTCCGATGCTCCTGCCGAAGCAGTCGAACTGACTACGGCGCTTGAAACCGAGCTTTTTGACTTCTGTTTCGATCACGGAATGGTAGCAACCAGCGTTGAATATATAGTAGGAAAATATGAGCAATACAAGGATAATGCTTCGTTGATAAAACGCTTCGATTCATCGCTTGACTATGTTGTTGCGCTGTATTGTGAATATAAGCAAGCTATTTACGACACTGTGAATAGACAACGCTTAGCAATCGAATGGAAGACTTTACAATGGAAGTTCATCGATTTTTCTTCCCAAAAAGTGATTTTTGAAAAGAAGATCGATCCGGAAACAATACCTGAAATTGAACTGAGGCAGAAAATAAAAAGCGCCGGTAAAGCTATCGGTACAAGCATGTTGGAAATTTTATAACGGAAGGGGATACGGATGATCAAAAAAACAATAGCTGTCCTAACTATGTTAATACTAAGTGCTGCACTTATGTGGGCAGTATGGGAAGGTAATGCTGCTGCGGGAGTACAAAAAGATTTTCCTTCAGGTCTTTTTGCATCCAGTGATATACTCCCGAAACATACGCTTATCGAAATCACCAATTTGGAGCAAAATATAACTTCTCGTGCCGTTATTATCGGTAATATGGGATCCGACGGTTTGCTGGTAAAGGTATCTCCCGATTTAGCGGCTGCTTTAGCGATAAAAGAAGGAAATACCGTACGCGTGCGGGTGTCGGTACCGCCGTTGGTAGCCGAGGAAGGTGCCGATCCGGTACTTTTAGGTAAAGTTGAAAATAAAAGATCCGCTCCAAAGGTCGTCCCTGAAAAACCGGCAGCCAAGCAGCCTCAGGTTATCCCTGTAAAAAAAACAGTACAAAACGATGACAGCCGAAAACGTCCGTATGAAGAACCTGTTCAAGCCGAACCGGCGCCTCCGGAAGTATCCGAACCGGTAGAACCAAAAGTACGACACTCCGATCAGGCTGCAAAAAAGAAAGTAGCCGAAGTGGAGGAGCCGATACAACCTGCAATGGAAATTGCACCGGAAGAACCTGTTACTCCGATAGCCGAAGTATCCGAACCGGTCTTGCCGGAACCTGAGTTTGTGTCGGTACCTTCTACCGTTTCTGAGGTCGCCGAACCGGCAGAGCTGCTTGCACAATCCGAATATGCCGCGGAAGCTGAAAAACCGGTACCGGGTGCCGCTCCAGTCCAAAAGCCGCCGACTCAAGAGGCTACCGCTTCCTCCGACGAATATGCAAAGCCGGTACAGGAAGTAGTAGAAACAAATGTTCCGGAAGCCACCGCCTTAAAGGATACCCCAGAACCGGTTCCGGAAGTTTCACCCTCAATCGAACCGGAGCCGGAGGTTGTTGGTGAGGAAGAACCGGTAAAAGATACGGAAGATCCTGTAGAGGAACCGGCGCTTATTGCCGTTGAGCCGAATGAAGAGCAGGCGGAAGAAGTAGAGGAGCTGCAAAACGAACCGGAGATCGTTGCAGCTGTGGAAGTTCTGCCGGAGAAAGATAGCTCGAAGGATGAATCTGTTGAGCAACATGTCATGTTGGTGCCGTCCGAACCGCGAGCTCCGAACAGCGAAGATATTCCTTTACAGAAAGAAAGTAAGCCTGCGGTAGCTGCCGTTACACAGCCCGCCGAAGAAGCTTATACGGCAAATGTTCTCACAAAGGGATATTTTTATGTGCAAGTCGGACGGTTTAAGGATATGTTGAATGTGGAAAGCTTTGTGCAAATGTACGGTAAACAGTATCCCGTTGCTATAGAAAAATCTTCTACGGCGAAAGATGTCTTTTACAAGGTATATGTCGGACCGCTGCAAAAGGATGAACGAGGCGCAGCTTTGGAAACATTCCAAAAACTAGGCTTTAAGGATGCTTTCTTAAAAAAAGCTCCCTAAATTACAATACCACAGTGACGCAGGGGGCATCTCAAGATAATCGAGTGTTGAGCGTCCGTCCTGATAGAGAAGGGGTGGGAATGGACTTTCAACGAAAGAAGGATTTTTTAGTCTGTATCGACAGCGACGGCTGTGCTATGGATACGATGAACCTCAAACATTATCGCGCTTTCGGTCCGGAGCTGGTAAAAATATTCAATTTGCAGGAACATGCGGAACCTATTCTACACTATTGGAATAAAGTAAACCTGTTTAGCAAAAAGCGTGCCATCAATCGCTTTAAGGGCTTTTTTGAGGTATGCCGGTATATCGACAAGCATTTTATTCCCGTTGACGGATTGAAAGCGTATGAACACTTTCTCAATTCGGGCGGGAAGTTGTCGAACGAAGGCATCAGACAGGCATATCAAAGTATCGGTCATCCTATTTTTGCACTTGTCGAGCAATGGTCGATAAATGTAAATAAGACTATTGCTTCAATACCCTTGGAAGACCGGATTCCTTTCCCGCATGTTTACGAAACTATTGAAGCGATTTATGCCGTTGCGGATATCGCTGTTGTCAGCTCGGCCAATAATACGGCGGTTACTGCCGAATGGGAGCAAGCCGGTTTAACCAAGTTTGTGAACGGTATTTTTACGCAAGAAAACGGCAGTAAGAAGCAAGTGCTTGCCTCATTAAAACAGACCGGCGGATATAAAGACGGATGTATTTTGAAACTGGGTGATGCTCCCGGCGATTTGCAGGCAGCGCAAAGCAATGCGGTGTTCTTTTATCCGATTATTCCTGAAAAAGAAGCCGAAAGCTGGCTTGAGTTTAAAGATACCTATTTACCCCTTTTTATCGACGGACGGTACGCCGAGTGTGAGCAGCAGCTCATCGACCGGTTTTATTCGGAACTTGAGGATTAACTGTGCTCTCGCCCGAACCGGCGGCATCGGCAGAATGTGCGGCAAAATCGTCCAGCTTTCTATGCAGGGTTTTGCGTCCGATGCCGAGCACATCGGCGGTTTTCGATTTATTCCCGTTATAGGCTGCAAGGGTCTCCAAGATGATATGCCGTTCCGCTTCGGCGAGGGGAGTTCCGATCTGAATGCGGATGGAAGAGTTTTGCTCCGCTTCGCGTACCGGCTCGGGTAAATCTGATAGGCGAATGATATCGTCAGAGCTCATCACGACGGCGCTTTCCAGACAGTTCCGCAGCTGCCGGATATTGCCGGGCCAGTCGTAGGCATAGAGCGCTGCGCGGGCTTTCGGCTCGATGGCGGTAATCTGTTTTGCGTTTTCTTCCGTAAATTCCTTGATAAAGGCGGCAATCAGCAGCGGGATATCCTCTTTCCGTTCTCGAAGCGGCGGCACATGGATATGCACCACATTCAGGCGGTAATACAGATCGCTGCGGAACGTACCGGCGGCGACTTCCTTTTCAAGGTCGCGGTTGGTCGCGGTGATAAGACGTGTATCGACGGTGATGGATTTTTCGCCGCCCACCCGCTCAAACTGCTTTTCCTGCAGTACGCGCAGTATTTTTATCTGCAAACTCTGATTGATTTCTCCAATTTCATCCAAAAAGATCGTGCCGCCGTCCGCGAGTTCAAAGCGTCCCCGCTTTTGACTAACCGCGCCGGTATATGCGCCCTTTTCGTGCCCAAACAGTTCGCTTTCCAGCAGGCTTTCCGCAAGCGCGGCGCAGTGTACCTTAACATAGCTGTTCTTTTTCCGCGGAGAAAGGTTGTGTATTGCACTGGCAATCAGTTCCTTGCCGACGCCGCTTTCGCCGGTGATAAGCACGGAGGCACGGGAGGGCGCCACCTTCCTGATCATCTCAAACACGTGTTCCATCGCCGCGCTCTTCCCGATGATGTGCTCGAATGTTTTATCCGACTGCATCTGCTCGACAAGTTCACGGTGCTGCAACACCAGTTCGCGGTTCTGGAGGGCGCGTTTTACCAGCAGAGAAAGCCGGTCAAGGTCGAGCGGCTTGGTTAAAAAATCATAAGCGCCCATGCGCATCGCTTCGACGGCGGTTTCGACGGTGCCGTGGCCGGTCAGCACAATAACCGGCACGCCCGGCGTTTCCGAAGTTACCCTGCGGAGAAGTTCCTGCCCGCCGACGCCCGGCATCCGCAAGTCGGTGATAACGAGATCCACCACCTCAGACAGCGCTTTTTGCAGGCCGCCGGTTCCGTCTTCCGCAGTCAGTACCTCGTACCCTTCGTCCTCAAGCGCCATCTGGAGCCCTTCACGGATATTTTTTTCGTCGTCGATAACTAAAATCTTAAATTTCATCTTGCAGTAAATTTTGCGATTGCATTATCTATTTTTTCATTAATCGAGCGAATAACCGGTTCGTCTTCGGCGGTAACGGGGGCAAGCGGCAGCCGTGCGGTACCGATGTTCATACCTTTCCGTTTTAAAATTTCTTTAAAGACGCTGTAGAGATTTCCATGGCATTTCAGTGCAGCATAGATGATATCGTTTACGGCATTTTGAATTTCCAACGCGCGTTTCATATCGCCGCGTTCTACGCAAGCGTCCGCTGCAATAAAGAGTTCCGGCATCACCGCGTAGGTTCCGCCGATTCCGGCAGAAGCGCCCATAACGCGGCCGGCAATAAACTGTTCATCGGGGCCGTTAAAAATAACGAAATCTTCACCGGCAGCCGCCTTAAATTTTTGGATATCCTGTACCGGCATTGAACTGTTCTTAATGCCGATCACCTTTTTATTTTCGCGCATTCTGTTAAACAGATTCATCGAAAGGTTGTACTGCGTTGTTCCCGGAATATTATAAATAATAAAATCAAGGCCGGTTGCGGCAGCCATATCCGTCCAGTAATGGAAAATAGCGTCTTCCGGCAATACAAAATAGATAGGCGGAATTGCGGCAATGGCGTCCGCTCCGTATTTTTCCGCATGTTCGGCCAGTTCAATACTATGCCGGGTTGCAGGAGCCGCAATGTGAGCAATGACGGGTATCTTTCCCTTTGCGACCTTCATCACATGTTCGAGTACGAGTTTCCGCTCTTCGATGGTCTGATAAATACATTCGCCGGAGCTGCCGCCGACATATAAACCGTTGATACCTTTTTGAATCAAATAGTCGGTAAACCGCTCAACTCGATCGGGGGAAATAGCGCCGTTATCATCATAACAGGCATAAAATGCCGGGAAAACTCCATGATATTTTTTCAGCGATTCTTTCATAGTAAAATCTCCCATTTGCATAAATGCTGCAAAAACCTGTTTAAACGTAGCCTGTGAAAACCGGTTATTCGCAATTTTACACAGGTTTACATATTTATCAAGAGGAATGTCAAATCAACAATTAATTAGAGACATTTTGTCCTCAATTTAGTTTTCCTTACGTATTTCCTTAATCCGTTCCCAATAAAAATCAAGCTCATCGGCTTTAAGAAGCGGCTCAGGCGGCGGCCGTTTTAGGCTGTTATGCCGTGTTATCTCTTCCTGCAAATCCGAAATCGACGATCGAGTTAAAAAAGGTTCGCCGAATGCGAAAGCTCCATCCGATATATTGTAGTATAAAGGAAGGGCTTGAATCTTCGGATACCTTTGATGAGGATAGACATCGCCTGTTGCATGAGCACCCGGCCCGCCTCCTTGCGGTGTAAGTGTCAATCGCCGCATACCGCCATTATCGCTCTCGATCGACAAAGTTCCCTTTTCGTAGTTTTTCAGTTTTGACCCATTATCGGTAATGCAACTGTATACTGTATCATATTGCCGTATAAACTTCGGTACAGCTACCGGCACCCCGTCATTGAATGTAAATTCGGCGCGTTTATCTTTATATTCAAAATCGCCTGTCCAATAACGGAATCTGATATACTGTGCTCCATTGAAGAAGAAAGCGTCGAAAAAAGGAGGGGCTTCCTGTTGATATATCAAAATTCCGTCACGAAAGCCTTGCTCAACCCAAAAACCATCCAAACCGGTCGGTTGCAGTGATGCGTCGATTCCCGATTGCGGATTATTTTGTTGCCTTTCAGCCGGAAAAGTGAACGGAATTTTTTTATAAAATGAGGTGAATAAACCGCCTGCATGCACCCATACGCTCGTCGTTATCGGGATTTTAAATCCCGGATATCGAATCTGCAGCGAATAAATATTTCCGCCCTTGTCTTGTTCCGCAATAATGGGATAGGTGCCCATGTCATCGTACACAAAACGATAATAGGTCTTTAAGACTATCCTCAGCGTATCTGCTACGGTGTTGCCATCCTTTTCGGTAAACTCAATAAAACGTTCGGAGTTTTCCCAGATACCGGTAAGCGACTGAGCAGGGCAGGGGAGCGATAAAATGAGAAATAGAAATAAACTGATGCAAAAATGTTTAATATGTTTCACAACGGGCTAAGTATATCATATAATGTGCAGCTTGTTTAGTCAGTGTATTCAAATTCTGCCAAGTGCATTCGCGCCGGGGCATTTTACCCATTCAGGGATTCCGCATTATAACTACCTAAAAATGTTGTACATAGCACTATCCTCTTCATAAATATACTTCATTATACTTTGCCCTCAGTCTTGCATTTCCTCCTGCATTCCACACATTGCATTTTATATCCGGATACCCTATACTTTCTACA
>CAJPTT010000061.1 GCA_905373565.1 uncultured Treponema sp.
ACTCGACGTTGAACAGTGTACACGGAAGTACACTGTTCAACAGGCTATTTTCAAAAGCGCTGGAGATGTGGGGATCCGCACTGCCGATCAAAAATATATATAAAAGATTATATAAAAGATTGACAGCACAAAAAATTGCCCTTATAATTTTTTATACTATGAGTATGACGGATATCCTTGATTTTTTTCGTATTCTTAACGCGGCAGCTGCTTTTATTATAGCGGTATGTTCCTTAAAAAAAAGCAACTGGAATCCTGTTTTTAAACCCATCGCCTACTTAGCTGCTATGCTCGGTTTTTGGAATTTGATACGCTTCTTTTTACTGCAAACACACGAGCTTCAGTTGAGTTTTATTATGACACGTTTCATCTATACGTGTATCGCATTTTCAGCCTTGTTTTTATTTTACTATGCGCAATTGTATTGCCTACCTAACTTTCCGCTTTTCTACCACAGATTAATGGCCGTTATTCCCGTCATAACCTGTGTACTCAGCATTACGGCGAACCGGCACCCCTTTTTTATCGTTTTAAATCCGGAAGTGAAAATATTCGATATTAAACTCCATCCGTTTATTTACGGCTCGTGGTTTTATGTACACGCCTTATACAGCTATGCGTTAATCTTCCTTTCGTGTATTTTATTCCTTATCAAAGTATTTTCACCTCACGTAAAAAACCGTAAAGCAGTCATTGCCATAACGGTTGCCGTCTGCGTTTTTGCCGTAATGAATATCATCGGTACGTTTATTGCACAAACGGAAATGATAAGCTTACTTTCGCTGCTTGCGCATTTGTTCAGCATTAACGCGCTGTATTTTTTAACCTATTGGGATATGGATCAAAAAGGTCTCTACCTCGGAAGAAAAGACTTTTTTCAAGGTTTTAGTCAACCGGTGCTCATCTTTAATACAAAGACCGAATTGCTTAAAGCAAATGCTGCTGCCGTGCAATTTTTTACTAAAGCAGCCATACCCATTCAACGGTATTCGCTGTACGGCGATATGTTTTGCAGCCGTTTTTTTGTGCCTATTCAGTCTCGGGAACAAACCGATTATGCTCTGTATATGCAGCACAGAGCAACAGGGAAGGTATTCCTTTGTCATAAAAAGAGGGTTGTAAATCCTCAAAATAATAAAAGCGTCGGAACAACCGTTATTATGTATGACGCCGGTATGTTAGGTGAACTGATACAAAAGATTGAACAAAATGCTTTTACCGATGCACTGTGCGGATGTTTAAATCGGAGCTGCTTTGAACTGCGTAAAGAAACAATCGCACAAAATGCTGCAAAACCCTGCCTTTTGCTCGTTGCCGATATAGATGACCTTAAAAAGGTAAACGACTCGTTCGGGCACAACGCAGGGGACGATTATATTCAAACATGCGCCGGAATACTAAAAAAAGCGATAAATACGCCGAATACGCTGTTCCGCATAGGCGGAGATGAATTTGTTGCCTTTATACCGCATTGTACCGAAACGGATGCAGAAATTATCGTAAAAAAAATAAAAACATTATGCATAGAGCAAAAAAAATCTTGGAAAGTTTCCGTTTCGGTAGGGTTTTCGATGATAAAAAACACTAATACCGACTTGATGCAGCACTTTACGCAAGCGGATGGCGCTATGTATATGCATAAACAAAAACATAAACAGCTCGCAGAGTTTCAACAGGCAATATCTTCTTAACCTATACCTTAAATTTTGAAACTTCCTTGGCTAAATTTTCAATACTCTGTTTATTCTTCTGCGTAATCTCGTTGATTTCCTGTATGGCATCGTTAATCTGTGTCGTTCCGGACGCCATCTCGTTCATGCTTTCCGTAATAATACGGGTCAATTCATCAAGCTTTCGCATTTCAGCAGCAGCGCCTTGTCCTCCCTCCAACATTTCTTGAGCGCTTACGGTAACTTCGCTTGTTACCGTATTAATACTCTTCATTGCCGTCAAGACTTCTTTGCTGCCTTTTTCCTGCTCCTGCATTGCTTCGGTAAGTCGAGCGCTCATCGCTCTGACCTGCGTAGAAAGCTCAAAAATTGTATTGAATTTATCTTCCACCGTTCGAGAAGATGATGAAAGCATTTCAATTTCGCCGGATAGATTTTTTAAGGTATCGGTAATAGCTTTTCCTTGCGTAGACGCTTCTTCGGCAAGCTTGCGTATTTCGTCTGCGACAACAGCAAAGCCTTTACCCGATTCTCCTGCATGAGCAGCTTCTATTGCAGCATTCATCGCAAGTAGGTTTGTCTGCGATGCAATGTGCTGAATGACACTTGATGCTTCCAGTAGTGCCCCAGACTCTTCTGCAATTTTCTTTGTTACCGTATTTGAGGTTACTACCGTTGTTTTACCGTCTGTTGTTTCGGTTGTAAGATCCCTGATAGCCGCATCGGTTTTTGCAAGTGTTTGTCCGATCGCGTTAATATTTGCAACCATTTGCTCCACCGATTCCGAGGATTCTGCAACATTTGCAGCCTGTGCTTCGATATCCGTATTCAACTGTTTAATGGTATACACAATTCCTTCAATTGTAGCGGCTGTTTTACCAACGCTGTTAGCCTGCGTTATCGCTTGCTGTTTTATTCCATTAATATTCGCATTGATTTGATGGATAGCGCTGGCCGTTTGAGTCATATTGACTGCCAACTGATTACCGACTGTCTCCATAACGATACTATTTTCGCCGACAGACTGTATTGCTTTGCCGATTTTTTCAATCGTTTGATTAAAGTATTGAGCAACTTCCGTAATCTCATCGTGCCCCGTTACCGTAAGCCGTACCGTTAGATCACCGTCTTGTTCCGAAATATTTTTCAAAGCTGTCTTTAATTTGTTCAGCGGTTTTAGTGATACCGAGACAATACCGATTGTAACGGGAAGGCTTAAAAGAAGCGCTGCAAAAAGCGCCGCCACCGTCAATACTACAATTCTTACTAATTGAGCTCGATATTCCGTTAAAGGCGTGATCATCACATAGTAAAGCGGCATTCCCGTATATGTGGAAGTAAACAACGACATTTTTGAAAAGGTACCGTTCAGCTTGGTCGTAAAAACACGTGGTTTTGTATAATCATTCAGCCCCTCGATTGCGAGATCGGAAATATTCTTAAAAATCATTTCATAATTATCAGAGTGTGCGATAATAGTACCGTCCCCGTTTACCAGCATCAATGTTGAAGTATCCGTTTGTAGGACTGAATGCAAAAAATCGGAAATGAATTTTAAACTTGCATCAATTGTAACAACACCCTGTAGAACATTTTGCTCATCGGTTACCGTTTTTCCGCACGTTATAACCAATTCCCCTGCTGTTGTGGCATACGGAGCGGAAAAAACAATCTTATGGGGAGTTCGAATGGCAGCTTTATACCATCCGCGTTCTCGTGCATCGTACCCGTTTTTCCGCGGTGCAGTCGGATACATAATGAACCCCCCGTTTTCTTGTGCTCCTATTGCTACAGTAAAAGCATCGCGCAAAGAATCGGCAAAATCTTGACAGATTTTAAGCGCTTCCTCTTCATAGGGACTGCGGGGTATCATAGGAACCTTTCCGCTCGGATCGCTCAGCTCCACATACGAGGTAATATTACTGCCGATTGTATGAAAAAGCTTTGAATGCGCAAGTAAATCGGTTGCATCCGTAATATTTTGAAAATACTGACCGATAACCGTATCAGTCATGGTAACTGCGATTTTTTCTTTTGTATCCTGTGCAACTCTAATCGAATTTTTAATAAGCAAATACGAAAAGAATCCCACCCCTATTAAAATCGGCAGTATGATAATAATCGGTATAAGAATAAACTTTTTTTTAAGTTGCATAACTTTTTCCTAAAAAGCTCTGTAGGAAAAATACCGCAATACTTATACGATATACCGGTATCCTTCCAACAGAGCTATGGTAAATATAGCGCCTCTCTAACTAAGCATTAGAGAGGCATTTAGTAGTCTAACATCCATGCAGACAATAGACCTGTTCAATAACTTCGTTGTCGAACAGGTCTACAAGTCCTAAATCATCGCACAAATAGTACGATTTAGATCAAGGTAACCCGTTCAGAAGCGGAAGTTTCCGAACAGGTTTAATGTAGACTGTCTTTATACATGAAAACATGCTCCCCTTAACGGGTCGTTAATACTTGCAGCTCTTTCTTGCCAAAGAGATAACTTCCCTGATACGGAATAAATACCCCTTCATTTTCATTGCGTCCCTGCAAAATAACGCGAGCGTCGGGTTTCCCCGTCTCTTCAACAGCCTGTTTTGAAAGCTTCGAAATACGGTCGGAAGATTTCCGTACTCTGTTCATAACGATAACAACCTGTGTCTCTGCAAAGTCGGTGGCCATATCGTAGTCGCCGTTACTGTCGGTTCCGACAAGGATCGGCCCCTTATTACCGTGTTTAGGTGCTATTTCCATTTTGATTGCTTTGGTTTTTCCCGCAGCTTGCGTCTGGGGATAATTTTTCTTATAAACAGGCTGATATTTACCGTTTGCATCTTTTTCGAGCCGCATCCCGACAATATTTTCCGGTTTTAAGTTATAGCCGTATTTCGGATTGGTTGCAAAAACACGAACAACATCTTCAAGCGATGCAGAGCATACATATACTTCAATGCCGTTATCCTGTAATGCTTTCATTAATCGCTGAGTTTCCGGCTGGACACGCAATCCTTGTTTGTATCCATCAAGAGAAACTTTGCCGGCCTTGCCCTTCAACACATCGCTTGATTCGATACTATACCGCGCAATCGGAGCTTTTAACGCGGCGTCGTTGGCTTCTTGGGTAATCTTATTGACATAGTCAACATCCATTCCCGTAAAGAGATACAATACCCACGGATAGGCTATTTCCGCCGAAAAACTACCACCGATTGCTTCATACAAAAAGGCAAGCTTTCCTCTAAAATCCTTGTATTGCTCGGTCTTCTTAATTTCTTCCAGTGTTTTAGAGCCTTTAAACCCTGCATAATTTTCATAAATATATGTGTAGTCGGCATCCAAATCCGCACCGATTGTCTCAATATTAATCGGCTGTCCGTCGGTATTATTGTAATCCGCTTTAAAGTTATCTTTAGGCACATCAACTCTAATTGCAGTATGGAATTCTTCAGGGGTCATCTTAAAGTACAGATGATCGATTTGATAGCGGAAAAGCGATTCCTGCGTATCCTGAAAGATGGACGTAAAATCCCAATCGAATACGGCATACGCTCCCTTATTGGCATTATCCTGAATCAATTTCTCAAGACGAGCGCGGTTGCCCGGTTCCCAATTGCCTTTTCCGAGCAGACTGTCGGCAGCTTGCTGCTGTTTCTGAGGCATACCTGCACAAGAAGCGAGTACTGCAATGGCTGTAAGCACACAGAGTTTCCCTGCAACTTTCTTTGCAAAACACATGTAGTTCATACCAATCTCCTTACAATTATTAAAAGGTATCTCAAGCCTCAATAAGTTTTTACGAAGCTTTTTGAATCCCAAAAAATATTGCGGGGAGTATATCAGGTATGCAAAAATTTGTCAAAACACATGTCCGCTAAAGATAAACGAGATGACCTAAAAAAAAGTCAAGGTACAAAAAAATTTTCTTGCGGAAACAAATATTCCATGTTACACTGATAATAACGCTGATTGGTACTCATTTATTCTAAAAGGAGGCTACTTTATGGAAAAACTCTTTCAGCTTCAAGCGCACAAAACGAATGTGCGTACCGAAATCATTGCAGGACTGACGACATTCCTTGCAATGGCGTATATCCTTGCCGTTAACCCGCTCATTCTAAGTGATGCAGGTTTAAATCCCGGCAGTGTGTTTACGGCTACCGCATTATCTGCTGCAATTGCAACATTGATGATGGCTGTACTTGCCAATCTTCCCGTTGCGCTTGCCCCCGGTATGGGCTTAAATGCTTTTTTCACGTATACCGTTGTTATCGGAATGAAGTATTCGCCCGCTACAGCCTTAACGGCAGTCTTCTTTGAAGGTTTGCTGTTTATTTTGCTGTCATTTTTCAATGTACGGGAAGCGATTGTCGAATCAATCCCGATCAATCTGAAAAAAGCGGTTGCAGCAGGTATCGGTCTTTTCATCACCCTAATCGGTATGAAAAATGCGGAAATTATCGTAGATAACCCTGCGACATTAGTCGGCCTCGGCAACGTTACATCAGGCCCCGCTCTGTTGGGAATGATCGGCTTGGTTATTACCGCTGTTTTGTATGTGCTGCGTATTCCGGGCTCAATTCTTCTTGGAATTTTGATTACTACTATAATCGGCATTCCAATGGGCGTTACGGTACCGTTCGGCGGTTGGGAAAATTGGTCAATCGTAAGCGTACCGGCAACTCCGGTTTTCTGGAATTTTGACTTTAGCAATATTTTCAGCTTCCAGTTCTTTACGGTATTTTTCTCGTTTCTGTTTGTCGATATTTTTGATACGGTCGGTACCTTGGTCGGCGTCAGCAATCGTGCAGGCCTTACCGACAAAAACGGGAATATTCCGCGCGTAAAGCAGGCGCTGCTCTCCGACGCTATCGGAACCGTTTTCGGCGCTATGATGGGTACCTCTACCGTTACCAGCTTTGTCGAAAGCACTTCCGGTGTAGCCGCCGGAGGAAGAACCGGTTTAACCGCGTTGACAACCGGTGTATTCTTCTTAATTGCATTGATCTTCTCACCGCTTTTCCTGCTTATCCCGTCAGCCGCAACGGCTCCTGCTCTTATTATCGTCGGTTTCCTGATGTTGAGCGCCGCCGCCGAAATCGATTTCCAAGATCCTACGGAAGGTATTCCTGCGTTCTTGACAATCGTTATGATGCCGTTTACCTACAGCATTGCCGAAGGTATTGTGTACGGTATCCTTTCCTACGTTATTTTGAAGGCCATAACCGGTAAATTCAAGCAAATCCCGATTATTAGCTGGATACTGTTTGTTATCTTCTTATTGAGGATTATTCTTCATTAAGCTGTTTTGCAGTTAAAATATATACATCTCGGGTATTCATACAGAGTATGAATGCCCGTTTTTTTTCTTGCAGGCTGGTAAACGCATAATGGGCACCTCTAAAAATCTAACCGAGTTTTTAGAGGTGCCCGTCTTTTTACCTAATGTCTTTTTACTTGAAAAAGTTGCAAATAAGGATACAATAGTCGGCATGGATAGAAAATACGTATTGCTGATCGACGGCGACAATATTCCGCCGAGTTTTTTGGAAGCTATTATCACCGAAGTTTCTAAGGAAGGTGAATTACTGATAAAGCGCTTATACGGTGACTGGACGACACCGAATATGAATGGGTGGAAAAATTGGTTGGAGAAGATTCCCATTCGCCCCGTACAGCAATTTCGCAATGGTCCAAATGCGACCGATAACACCATTATCATGGATGCCATCGAGTTGGCTAATACCAATAAAAGCATTAATGCCGTTTGTATCGTTTCGACGGATTCCGATTACTACAGCCTTGCGCTTAAATTGCGGGAATACGGACTTTACGTGCTCGGTATCGGAAAACAGAACGCGAAAGCGCTTTGGGTAAACGCCTGCAATGAATTTAAATATCTGGAAAATCTCGATAGTACCGCAACCCCGGAAGAAGAGAGTCCGGATTCTCCCTTCGATTCTCTGGAAAAACTCCTCGGTCATGCCTATAAAAACTCCCGAATGACGGACGATGGGTGGGTCAGCCTTTCCGACTTAGGAAAATCAATCAGACGAAGTATGCCGGAATTTGATCCCCGATCGTATAATCACAATACCTTACGCGAAATTCTCGAGGCATTTCCCGATCAATATGAGATGACAACCGATAAGCTCGTTCCTCCCAATCACTGGATTAAGGCATTGGAACGACAAAAAAGCGATACACTGATCGGTACCATTAAGCGCTTTAAAGGAAATTGGGGAATCATCGAAACTGCCGATCGCGGAGATTTCTATTTCGGCCTTACGAACCTTACAAAGTCTTCTCGACGGAAAAAAATTACGGAAGGCATGCCGGTACGCTTCAAAGTATTTAAAGAACCGAACGCAAACGGAGAAAACTTTGCCGAACGAAACGGCAAAGCAACGGATGTAGAACTGCGATAGGCGAACCTCAGATTTGCAAAAGCTACCGGAACAGCACCTACCCTACGGACGATAAATCTGTAATGGCAACATTTAATTTTTTTGATCCGAATAGCCATCCTCTTGAGCATCACAAAACTGATGTTGAGCCATACTTTAAATGGGGGAACTAATGATGAAGAAACTGCTTTTTTTTATGTGCATAAATTTTATCGGAATATGTTATGGTGAAGTGGTGAATATGAATAAGAAGCTTGCAAATGTAATACCTTATTATTTTGAAAAATTAATACCTCGGTATTACAGAGGTCGAGAAGATTTTTCACGGGAAATGCATTTTATGTATATGAACTATGATGTGGGAATGCAGGGAAATGGATTTTCCATTATGAGGGGGACTGAAGATTTAATTTTTAATTTCTATTATTTAATAAATCAAGATAGGCAAAATGTACAAGGTGTTTTACTGACAAGAATAGAAAAAGAAAATAAAATCTATGAATATTGGATATTTGCGCTTTCAGATAGAGGTACTCCTTACCGTTATGCTTATTTTTATTTAACTGAAACACAATCACTGACGGCAAGGAGAAAAATTATAGATATTTCAAAGAAATACAAAGAACGATATGTTATTGATGATGCAGAAACACTTGATTTGACGGTGAAGAATCTTATTACGCTTTATCAAGTTGAACCTTGGGAACAATTAGAGAGTTTTGCGGGAACAAAATATGAAAATATTGTTGTTAAGTGGAAAAATGGAGTACCTTATCAAAGAACTATGAATATATTTGAGATGATATATTATAAATGGCTTCAGAAGACGACTGCACGAGAATGATAGCACAGGCTATATGGGAAAACCATACGATGCAGTAATGGAACGGTAGTTCTTACTGTTGATGATGCTCCTCCATTTGAATAGGTGTTGATATGCGTATAAAAAACAATAATGACAACTTTGAAAGTGTGGAAGAGTTTATTGATTTTCTCAATAGAGGAGGTGAGGTAGAGTTTAGATTTAATAATCGGATATATTCTATCACTCACGGGAATAAGAATTTATATTTTATAGAACAATATAATGCGCTTTCTGAGCAGATGTTTTCTTCTATAGATGAGTTGTTAGACTATAAAATTGAAAATCATAAAATGTATGATATAATCACGGTAATAGAACCTTTTTTTAGAACATTCTAATTATTTTAACTGAAAATTTTTAGATGATAAGGAACATATAATTATGTAACTCCATCAAGCAAGCCAAAGAGTACCAAATTCATAGGGGCGGCTATTCAGGCGATCCGCTTGGAGAGAATAACGTCAATGATAATACACATGGGTGTAAAGGTAAGTGTTCTCTCATAACTAGTTACGGCGGTATGGGGGAGATAAAACCTTTTGCAAATATGAGGAGCAGATGCAAGGAGATAGGCAAAAAAGTACCGCAGGCGTATCT
>CAJPTT010000062.1 GCA_905373565.1 uncultured Treponema sp.
AAACCATTATCCGCTTTGGGTGAATGAAGGTAAGAATCAGCATGTCTTTTCGGTAAACGACCACCTCATGTCGATGATGGTAACCATAGATGCCGTTCGATATGCCGGCGCTGCGCACATTACGCTGGTAGTTCCCGTTTATCCGTATAGCAGGCAGCATAAAAAGAAGGGGCGCGAAGGTTTAACTGCCAGTATGTTGGGGCATTTTTACGAAACGCTCGGTGTCGATCAAATCATCACGTTGGATATCCATTCCCGCGAAATTGAAAATGCCTTCCATACGGCTCGTATCGAAAATCTCCATGCAAGTTATCAGATTATGCGCGAACTTTCAAAGATTGAAAATCTTGCAGATCCCAATGCGGAGTTTGTCATCGTTGCGCCCGATAGTGGGGCCGTAGACCGGAATAAATTTTATTCAAGCGGTCTAAAAAAACCGCTTGCGATGATTTATAAAGAGCGGGATTATTCCGTAATTACGCAAAATGCAAAACAATCCAATATTGTAAATATTAACTTATTAGGGGATGTGACCGGCAAAACCGCTTTCCTTGCGGATGATATGCTCGGTACAGGCGGTACCTTGTTAAAAGCGATGGAGTTCCTCAAGAGCAAGGGGGCAAAAAAAGTTATTGCGGCTGTGAGTTTGCCGTTCTTTACCGGTGATGCAATCCAACTTTTTGATGAAGCCTACCAAAAAGGGTATTTCTACCGCATCATCGGAACTAATGCGGTATACCACGAAGAATTGCTCAAAAAAGAATGGTATATTTCGACCGATGTCTCAGGATTGTTTGCACAGACTATTTCGCGGCTGCATCATAATCAATCTTTGAGCGGTTTGTTGGATAATAGGGATATTATCGAACGAATGCTTCATGCTGCGGATCCGAATGCACAGCATAAGACGGATAATAAACAAGATTAAACAAAGTTGGAATTGATATGGATGTAAAACAATCCCCGGAGATTACGGTTGCTATGCCGAAGAAATCGCTATTTTCCCATCAAGCGGCATGGATAAAGCCTGTTATCATTTTTATTATGATGCTGGTGCTCCTTATCCCGCTTGCATTTATCCGCTCGCTTGTTAACGATCGGGAAGGGTATCGGCGGACTGCCGAAGCGTCTATCATGGAACCGGCTGGTGGAGAGCCTGTTATTGAAGGACTCGTGCTCGTCGTGCCGTATGACGAATTGGTCGAATATACGGATTCTTCCGGGAAGGTTATCAAAAAGGGAAAAAAAACGGACTATATCCTCACGGTTCCTGAAACATATAATCTGGTAACACAGATTGATCCTTATCGCCTTTCGCGGGGTATATTTACCGTACCCGTTTTTAACGGCGATCTTGCAGTAACCGCCTCATTCTCCGGTTTCCAATTTAGTCAATTCAATATCGCGGAAAAAAATATCCGTTATAAGGATGCGGTGCTTATCCTTGGAATAAAAGATAAAAAGACATTAACCGCTTATCCTGCGCTTTATGGGAACGGTAAACCGCTGCTTGAAGCGCTGACTGTTCCTGCAGGAGCCTCTCCTTTTCGCAATGCCGTTTATTACATGATGTCGGAAGATGTCGTGCGTTCCGGTTTTTCGATAGAGGGTTCCGTTTCCATCCAAGGGGGTAAAAGCCTGTGTATCGTGCCGCTCGCTGCGGACAATAGCTTTGCAGTGCAGTCGACATGGCCTGCGCCCAGTTTTTCGGGGGGATGGCTGCCGAAGAACCGTACGCTCGACGATTCGGGTTTTTCCGCCGACTGGCGTATTTCCGGTTTAAGCACGGTATTTCCCCACAGCTGGAGAGCTCAAGATTTCGACCTAGCCAAAGATACGGATGTGTACGATGAATATGACGGTTACGCGACAAAAGATTCTTCAAGTCTCCGCAGTTCGCCCGAAACGGTAAAGGTCGGTTTTATTACTCCCGTTAATCATTATTCCCAAGTAAAGCGATGTATTACCTATGCACTTCTTTTTTTAGCAGTGCCGTTTTTAGCGATATTTTTATGCGAATTATGGAGCGCAGTGCGGATTCATCCCATCCAGTATTTTCTTATCGGGCTTGCCGATGTGCTATTTTACTTGCTGCTCTTATCTTTTTCCGAACATATTTCGTTTAGCCTTAGCTATTTGATTGCGACGGCAGGGGTGTGTACCGTTGTCGGATTTTATACCGCTGCAATTTTTAAACAAATCCGCTGGGGCATTTTGTTGATGGCAGTGCAAGCGGTGTCCTATTTGCTATTGTTCGGCATCTTGCAATCGGAAGATTATGCACTGCTTATCGGCAGTATCGGTATTTTCTGTGTTGTTGCGCTGTTGATGTTCCTTACGCGGCGGGTTGATTGGTATAGTACTCGTTTTGCCTCTGTACATACTCATTCGGAAGTTGTTGACGGCGGTATAAACCGAATACTTGCAAACAACGAATCTTTCTCCGGCAACGCTCAATAGGTTCATGCAAAGCGGTATTTTATGTGCCGATATCGGTACGTCGTCGCTAAAGGCGGCATTTATTACCGAAGATGGAACGATAGTCAAATTCATACGCTTGTTGTTCCCGCATCCCGTTCATGCGGTAGACTGGGTGCAAACCTTTTTTGCCGCATGGCGCAGTTTACCGGCTGATTATGCGATAGAAGCAATTTGTATTTCGGGGAACGGTCCTTCGCTTGTTGCCGTACCTCAAAATCGCCGTGCGCCGGAAGCAAGCATAAACGCTGCCGGACGCGTACCCAAGATACATATCAATGTTGACAGGCATTTATTCGCCGCATCTCTCCCACCCGATGATGTTATGAACGGTATTATTGATGCGGCAAAAAATGATACCCTGTTTTTATGGAATGAACCTGCGCCGCAAGGGCTTACCGTATCGGGGCCGCAGCGTTCTACCGTACCGGCGCTGCAAGAGGGAACCGCATCTATCCCTCCGGCGGGGGCTTCCCTTTTTTTGCCGCGGATTGCGGCTTTCCGTGCAAAGTATCCTGATGTATTTGATAGCGCCGTACAGCTTTTTTCCGGGCCGGAATATGTTTCCTATCTTTTAACCGGCGCGGCGGTAACCAGCCTCCCTGATCCGCGCTATGAGGCGGCCTATTGGAGTAAAGAAGAGCTTTTCCTGTTTGCGGAAGCATTGCATATCGATACGGAAAATCTTGCCGGTTTGCTGCCGCCGTTTGCCGCCGCCGGTACGGTAATCGGACACTTTTGCGGTATTCCGGTTATTGCAGGGGTACCTGATTTTATCGCGGCGCTTATCGGGACGGGAACGCTGACGGCGGGTACTGCCTGCGACCGTGCCGGTTCAAGCGAGGGGCTTAATGTCTGCATTTCGCAGCCGCGCCGTGCCGAAAAAACATTGCTGCTGCCGTCGGTTATGCCCGATTTGTGGAATCTGTCATCCGTTATTCCATCATCCGGCGCAGCGTTTTCCGATTTTTTAATAGCGCACGGCTTACGCGGGAACGATTACATCGCCGCAATGGAGCGGATTGCTGCAGAACCGTTTGCCGCATCGGGTGCGTATCCCGCAACCTTTGCGGGACAGGGACGCGCATTTGTAGAGGAGCTTGCGTTCCGTATCCGGCACGGCTGTGATTTACTTGAAGAGGCTTCCGGTTTTCATCCCGTGTATACGCTCTCCGGCGGGCAGGCACATAATGCTATCTGGTGCCAGATGAAAGCCGATATGACCGGCAGAAATTTTGCGCTTCCCGCTTTTGCCGACGGAGAATTGATCGGCGATGCGGCTCTGGCGCTCTACGGTCTCGGCAGGGGAGACAGCCTCGCATCCATCGCCCAGCGGCTTATCCGCATCAAACGGTACTACGAACCGGAACAGGCTGCTGCACAGCGATATACGGAAAAATACTCGCGGTGTTAATCCTGCTGTTTTAAAATTCCCTTGTTGTAAGCGCTAATCAGCATTTCCAAGTTTTGGATTTTTTCCTTCATGTCGGCGCCGGTGTCGGTATCCGCTACCCGTTTTCGTTCAACCAAGGTCTCAATCACCTCTTTGGTCGATTCAATGTCGAAGCCTTCGCGCAACACTTTGTCTACGGATTCAAATGGGTGGTGGCTTATCAGCGTCATTCCGTAGGAATTGTAGGTGAGTGTATAGCCTGCAATGCCGGTAGTCTTTTGGTAGGCTTTTGAAAACCCGCCGTCGATAACCAAAAGCTTGCCGCCGGCCTTAATCGGACTTTCCCCTTTTGCAACCTTGACCGGCGTGTGCCCATTGACGATATGAGCATTGCCGCTTAATCCGAACTCCTTGAGTATCCGTGCGGCAAGCGTACCGTCATCCCGCTCCATCAACTTATAATACGGCGAGGACGGTTCTTTGTGCGTTTCTTTATCGTCGATAAAGTAACGCTCAAAGGTGGTCATCTTTGTTTTACCGAACAGGGTCGAATCCTGATTGCACCACAGGAACCAGAGAAAATCCGCATTTTGCTCGGAAAAGTACGCTTCCCGCGCCATTTGGTCGTATTTATCCATCAGACTTTTTCCGTAATACACGGCGCCGTCTATCTCTTTCTCCTTAAAGCTGCCGTCCTCGTTCAACAAAAGACACGCATGGAAGAGCAGGTTATCGTTATAACGCCGGTACATACTCCCCTTTGCATACAAGAACCTGACATGCTGCTTGAGTTTTTCGCTTGCCATAAACGTATTGGTAAGCGTATCGATAAGGTACTGCTCTTCGTCGGTAAGCGCTGTTTGATGCGCGAGGTTGACGGTCGGGAACGAGGTATCGTTCAGGGCGTAGGTTTTCCCTTCAATTTCAACGGTACCCGCAGCAGGGTTAAGGGTGCGCAGTATTCTCCGGTGTTCCATATTATACGAAGGATTCTGCTCGATGATATTTTCTTCAATTTTGAATTGGATGATGCTGATCGCCTTGTGCATTTTTGCCAGCAGCTCCGCATCGACGTCGAAGGGCTTTTTCTCGTTTACCTTCGGCATAAACCGCGTGCACGGGTCATTCTTATACACATGCTGTGCAAAACTTACCAGCGGCAAAAGGCTGATCCCGTATCCGTCCTCTATCGCGTCGATGTTGGAATAACGGAGCGCAATCCGTATCGCTGTTGCAACGCACGCACGGCAGCCCGCAGCGGCGCCCATCCAGAGAATGTCGTGGTTTCCCCACTGGATATCAAGGCTGTTTTGCGCCATCAGCGTATCCATCACCTTATGCGGGGACGGGCCTCTGTCGAATATATCGCCGATAATATGCAGGTGATCGATGGTGCATTTTTTTATCACCCCTGAAAGTTCGATAATGAATAAATCCGCACGTCCGTATTCCACGAGGCTTTTGATAATTTCGCTATAATAATCCTTCTTGTTAAAACGATGTTCATCTTCTTGCAGCAGTTCTTCCATTATGTAAGCAAAACTCTTCGGCAATAACTTTCGCACCTTTGACCGTGTATACTTCGAAGCAGTTGCCCGCACCACCCGTACCAATCGATAAATGGTGAGCTCGTACCAGTTTGTAATATTCGCTTTTTTTTCCGCTTTGATCAGTTCGAGCTTTTCCTTAGGATAGTAGATAAGCGTGGTGAGTTCTTCCAAGTCATCGATGCTGACCGTTGAGCTGAGTTCTTCGGAGACTTTCCGCCGGATAGCGCCCGATGCATTCTGCATCACATGATTAAACGCTTCCGCTTCTCCGTGAATATCCGTTAAAAAATGTTCGGTTCCTTTCGGTAAATTCAGAATGGCTTTAAGATTGACCACTTCTTCAACTGCGGTAGTAACATTGGGAAATGAGCGGGAGAGTAAATCCAAATACTTTATATTTTGCTGTAGGGTTTCTGCCGGTATACTTTTCATGCTTCTCTCCTTTATAGAATTTGATAAAGAAGCTCCTAAAATCGATGGATTTTAAAAGCTTCCTCATTACAATTACACGGTAATACGCATATCGTCTTTTGTCAAATGGTGTGCCTTGCTCAAGAATAATGCATAATTTATAATCTTTAATTGTAAAATCATGAATTTCGCATTATGAATTTATTTTATGAGGTATTATATTAAATGCACAAAAAGTATGTTTTTTTAGATTCGGGGATAGGCGGCTTGCCGTACTTCCGGTATTTTCATCAAAAAGCGCCGCAAGCGCCAGCGGCATATATCGCAGATTTGGAACATTTTCCCTACGGGGAAAAAACACGTGAGGAAGTGATTAAGTACGCCGTCGGTGTTACGGAAAAGATAATAAACCGCTTGGATCCCGCAATGGTTATCGTGGTGTGCAATACGATGTCAACCGCCGCCCTCGATGCGCTGCGCAAACATTTTTCCATTCCCTTTGTCGGTACCGTACCGGCGGTAAAGGTGGCGGCGGAAGTCAGCGTTAATAAGCGCATTGGGATTATCGCCACGGCACGGACAATCAACGACCCGTATCTTGATAAATTGATTGAATCATTTGCCGCCGATTGTACTATCGAAAGACGGGCGGATGCGGAACTGGTTGCAAAAATTGAAAACGGACTGATTACCGCCCCGGATGAAGAAAAACGAAAAGCAGTAACGCCCGCAATCCGGCAGTTTAAAGACGCCGGCGTCGATACGATTGTACTGGCGTGCACTCACTTTTTGCATCTTGCAGATACCTTTGCCGAATGCGCCGCTCCGGAAATAAAGGTTGTAGATTCCTTGCCCGGCGTCGTTTCCCATGCATTGGATGTGCTGCCTCCGTCTGCCGGTGGGGAAGTATCCCGCAGCAGTTGCTATGTTACCGGAGAAATCACCGAGCGTATCGACCGGCTGTACCGCGGTTACTGTGAACTTTTCGACCTCGATTGGAAGGGAGCGCTGTAATGCAGGGGCTGGTATTAAGCGGCGCAAATAATTTTTTTACCGTACGTACTCTCGAAGGCAGCATAGTACGTTGTTCCATTAAGGGGAAAAAACTGAAAGAAAGCCGCGGGTATTACAATCCCTTAGCGCCCGGTGATACGGTCGATATTGAATACGACACCCTCCATCCCGATCAGGGGCAAATTACGGCGCTTGTACCGCGGCGCAACGGTTTTATCCGCTGGAATCAGAAAACGCGCAGTCCGCAACTTTTAGCGGCAAATATCGACTTGCTGCTCTGCGTTACCACCCCTGCCAATCCCCCCTTCCGTCCGCGCTTTACCGACCGCACATTGGTACAAGCCGCTGCGGAAGGGATTCCCGCACTCATTATTGTGAACAAAATTGATTTAGGTATTTCGGAAACGGTGCGGGAACGGATACGGGATTGGCAGCGCATCGGCGTACAGGTATGCGAGGTAGCCGCAAAGACAGGCGAAGGACTTGAAGCGCTTGCACGCCTCCTTTCGGGTAAGACTTGTGCCGTTACCGGACAGTCAGGGGTCGGAAAGTCGAGTTTGCTGAACAGCCTTGACCCCAGCCTTGCGCTTAAAACCGCCGACATTTCGTTTAAGTACGACCGCGGTATCCATACGACAACGCAGGGCGTTTTTTTACCGATGACCTTTACCGCTCACGACGGAACCCGGCTGCCGTTCAATATCATCGACACCCCCGGTATCAGACACTTTGCACTGTGGGGCATTAAACCGGAAGAAGTCATCTTCTACTTTCCCGAAATGGAGGCCGCAGCAATACAGTGCGCCTTCGGGCTTTCCTGCTCACACATTCACGAGCGCGGCTGCCGTATCTTGGAAGAACTGGACGCAGGGCATATCCACCCCGATCGCTACGAAAGCTGGCGTTCCATGCGCGACGAACTGACACTGCTCACCGCAGACGAATACTAGGTTACACGATACTTCTATGCAACTTTTTCATATTACAGTGCAAAGGTGATTCGTGTGGAAGAAAAATGAACAAGAAGATTTTTGAAAGCGATTTGTAAATCATGCATACAACACAGCATTGTATCTTTTAATAAATGATAGGCCCATAGAAACCGGCAACACCATCGACGGCATAACAGACGGTTCTGCACAGTCTGAACGATGGATATGCCGTTACGAAGAATCGCTTATCCCGCCGCGCTGTCTATCTTCATACTACTTTAGAGCGGATACTCTTTTATTAACTAACGCTATAAAGGCCTTTTTCATATCATCAGGTATTAAAGAATTACGGCACATTTCAATAAAAACAGGTGTCATAGATATCAATTGTCCTATCATTTTCTCTGCTGCAAGTTTCGCTATGCCGTAACCGGTTGCAAAGATAAGAAAATCTTTACGATGAATATTGTTTTTCTTTCCATTTATCGGCAGAGCAAATTCTTCTTTGTCTTCCGGCATAATGATATTGACCGGAAGCAAATCATATGCAGGGGAAAGATGATATACTCCCGAACCCGATTGCGTTTCAATCAAGGAAAAATTTTTCAAATGCATATCGGAATTTCCGATAATAAACGAAAACACGAGTCGATAAAATAGTTCGGTTATATCAAGACCGGGACGATAAGAGTATTTTTTAATAATATTCCCGCATCGTTCATAAGAGCCTTTATATTTATCTTGAGTCAATCTTAAATCAAGCTGACAAAAATCTTCCATAGCGATGAGCTTTACATTGGCATCTCTTGAAAAAACACGATCAATTCTTTTTGTAATATACGCATAAGAGTCTTTACTTTTTACAAGAGCGTGAGGAACGGTTACAATCTTAGCTTTATCTGCCATGGACATAGCAAGATGCTCAGATTCCGGCAACGCATGAAATTCTTTTACTTGAGGTTTCAAAATATATCCTGTAGGGTAATTCACAACAGTCAATCTGGGATACACGTCATTTGAAAGATGTAATGAAAGTTTTTTCTGAACACCCGGAATAGTATACCCTTTATTGGTGCTTTCTTTTGCTAGTTCTTCCAACACTGAGTCTGTTATTTCAATTTCCGGAATAACAGCTGTTGTGAAAAAATTTTTTATACATGTCTTATGCCAGCCGCTACTTTCATTATTGTCTTTTATCAGCTTTCCACAACACAGACAGTTCATATCTTTTCCTCACTTATGCTGACATTTCCGATAGGATCCTTACAAGCAACTAACAGCAAGGCAAATCTGTCTTTAGGGTCTATCTTCCAATTACGGCTTACAACCTCAAGAAGCCATCCTTCAGGAATCAGTCCATCAAAAAAGGAAAACAACGTTTTTGATGTATAGGGGTCTTTTCGAATCGGGAGCGTCAATGAAACTGGATAATTATCTCCTTGCGCCATATAGGTTTCATCATAAGAAAAAGAATATCCCTCATCGGTTTCGCACAACTTTCCGGCGAAGTTATTATATACATACACATATGCAGTTCTGAATATATTTTTCATTTATATGCTGCCGAAGTTATACCTTTTTACCCGGAACTGCTTCCATGCCGAACATCGCCAATGCAACATTCACTTTATCCATGCGTACG
>CAJPTT010000063.1 GCA_905373565.1 uncultured Treponema sp.
TTTTATCATTGGACGCTGTGGAACATTCCGCCGCAAACAACGTCGATCGGAGAAGGTAATGTACCATCGGATGCCGTCGAAGGCGAAACAAGCTGGGGTACGAGCGGCTACAACGGGCCTCAACCGCCGTTCGGTACGCACCGCTATATTTTTTATCTCTATGCGCTCGATATGAATCTGAGTCTTCCGGCGGGCAGCAGCGTAAAAGAGCTTAAGGCCGCGATTAAGGGACACGCAATCGAAGCTGCTTCACTTACGGGTATGTTCGGTGCTAAGGATAACCCCTGACCAAAGCAGTCCGCACTATCTTACTGCACCATTCAAAAAAGTTACCGCAGACATTATGCAATCCTTCTCAAATATCGAACTATGCGCTATCAACAATGCACAAGCTCTTAGTGTTAAAGACGGAGTACGGAAGCTGGTAAGTGTAGAGAAAGAGTAAGGCGGTTTATTGACTATAGACAAGTAACGGAGTAACCGATGGGCGATATGCAAAATACAAGGATGGAATTTGATGAGATGAACGCCGCCCCTATTATCAAACACATTGCGGTGCGCAGCGTAATATCAAAATCAAATTTACCCGTAGCGGATTATTCCGTTAATCCATACACCGGATGTACACATGCATGCAAATATTGTTATGCATCTTTTATGAAGCGCTTTACCGGACATACCGAACCGTGGGGAACGTTCTTGGATATTAAAGATTGGCCGGAGATAAAGCATCCTGAAAAATATGCAGGGAAAGAATTATTCTTCGGTTCCGTTACCGATCCGTATAATCCGGAAGAGGCAGTCTATGAGCGTACCCGCTCTTTGCTTTTACAGTTGGAGGGATGCACGGCAAAAGTCAGTATTGCAACAAAAAGCGATTTAGTGCTGCGCGATCTGGATATCATTCGGAGCTTCCCCAATGCTCGCGTTTCATGGTCAATTAACACACTTGATAACCGCTTTCAACAAGATATGGATAAAGCCGTTTCAATTGACCGGCGACTTACTGCAATGGAAACTTTTTACCGCGCAGGAGTACGTACCACGTGTTTTATCTCTCCGATATTCCCCGGTATTACCGATGTTGAAGCGATTATCAAACGGGTACAAAATCAGAGTCATTTAATCTGGCTTGAAAATCTCAATTTACGCGGCAGCTATAAACCGGTGATCATGGACTACATAGAAACGAACTACCCTCATTTACTGCCGCTCTATCAAAGTATATACGTTGACGGAGACCGCAGTTATTGGAAACAGCTTGATGCAAAACTGCAAGCCTTTACTGCGGACATCGGACTTGACTATGTAACGAACGATGACAGTATGAACCGTCCCTTTGATGCACCGCCTGTTGTTGTTAATTTTTTCTATCATGAACAAATCAAAAAATCGGCGCGGGGCAAGCCTGCTGTTTTATAAGCCAAGGGAAAACTGCAGCAGCAGCTTCCGAAAGAGTCAGACTTATAAAACTTGATAAGAATATGTTATAATATTATAAGCATATTGAGTAAAACAAATTTGAATTTGTAACTGAACTTTTTTGTATTTTGCGAAGGGAGAATATTGATTTATGCTTTCAATATTAGGTGCAGTATTATTTGGAGTTATAGCAATTATGACAGTTCTTGTTGCTTGCGGTTTGCCTTTGGGCGAATTTACAATGGGAGGACAACATAAAATCTTACCTAAGAAATTGAGAGTTGCGGCAGTCATTTCAGTGGCTATCCAAATTTTTGCAATGATAATTATTTTGCAAGCCGGAGGTTTTATTTCCTTGTGGTTGTCTTTTAAGGCTACTAAATATATTTGTTTCTTCTTTGCCGCTTACCTATCTTTGAATACTATTATGAACATGATTTCAAAAAGTAGAAAAGAAAAATATGTTATGACTCCGCTTTCACTTATTGTTGGAATATGTTTTTGGATAACGGCATTTCAGATGTAGTATGTAAAATGAGGATAATCTACTGCCCTGCTTGATTGCGCCTTTATTTTTCTATTGCCTTAAACAGCGCTTGATACTCTCTTGCGTTTTCCGCTAAACAGACACACCAAAATTGCACATTCACTTCCGGATCAGATAAAGGAATAACGACTTTATTATCAGGGATGGCATTATTGGTATTCGTAATATTTGTTATGAAAGAAGGCAATTTGCTGGCATGTACAATTTCACGCAAAGCCGAAAGCTCGCTTTGTTCCAAAAACACTGCGTCAGGAATTTTTTGTTTACACACCGAATACCAAAAACCGATGTTATTGTGAATCAGCAGTTTTTCTCCGGCAAGGTCTTGCAGTTGCAGCTTTTTTCGTTTTGCAAGCTGATGTGAGACCGGCAAGACTACGGAAAGCTCTTCTCGAACAAAGGCTTTACAAATATAGCGTGGCGTTCCGTCAGGCTTTTTTTCTTCAAGCGGGTGGAGCAGTATAATCAGATTGTATGTTCCGTCATCAAGTCCGCGGATAAGTGATGCCTCTGTTTCCTGTAAATCGCTCTGTATTGTTTTACCGGTATGCGCTTATTCTAAAATGTACCCTGTGCGGAGTGCTGTTATTGGTCGGGTGTTACTATCATTAACAGGATGTGCAACAACAAATCGCAACAATCTTGTGATTGCAAAGCAGGGGATGTTTTCCTCAGGCGGAATCGTGGTGCGTTCAGCAGGCGTATTCAACCCTGAAAATCAATGGGAGGCAAGCGGATCTGGACAAACAACACATGCGGATCACGCAAATGTATTGTATCAAATTCCGGCGGTGGAAACAGAACTTCCGATGGTGTTCTTACACGGTTATGGACAGTCCCGTATGAGTTGGATGACAACACCGGACGGGCGTGAAGGCTGGAGCAATCTTTTTTTGAAAAAAGGACACAGTATTTTTTTAATTGATGAACCGCGCCGGGGTGAAGCGGGACAGAGTTCGGTCGGCGGAGCCATCAGCACAAAGACATTGGATCAGAGGTGGTACACACAGTTTAGAATCGGTCGATGGGAAAACGGACGCTCTGTAGTCAATACAGGGTCTCAATTTCCGAACGATGATACATCGGTGGATCAGTTTTTCCGACAGATGACACCCGATACCGGTATGAAATCGGATATGGGGGCTGACTTTGATAACGAAATGGTTGCAAAAGCAGTAGCCGCAACGATTGACAAGGTCTTTGCAATGACAGGTAAAAAATCAATTTTAGTAACACATTCCCAAGGTGGCGGACCGGGATGGACGGCAGCAAAATACACCGATCATATTGCTGCAATTGTCGCTGTTGAACCGGGTGGAGCACCAGGAACAGACAGCGAAGATTTTAAAGCAGTGCTTTCTAAAAAAATACCGGTAGCATTCTATTTCGGCGACTATATTGATAACGGTGATTCCAAGATTCAAGCGACCGGAATGTGGCAGATGATGCGTAGTATGTGCTATTCATTTGCGGAAAGCTATCGAGCACAAGGCGGAGACGCAACGGTTATCGACCTTCCGAAAGTAGGTATCACCGGTAATAGTCACTTTCTGTTCCAAGAATTGAATAACAAAGAAATTGCAGATCATGTTGAAACATGGTTGAAAACAAGGAGTGTTAAATAAAAGCCGTACAAACAGCACCGCTTTTATTTAATCTGAGGTTGCTCAAACGCAAACTTGTATATCATCTGCACGTTCTCACTTTGTTGAGAATATGCGTAAAAAGTCAATTGAAGGTTGATAGTTTCTTCTTGACTTTTTATCGGAGATTATAATGATGAAAAGATTTGGGATAGTGCTATTCGGTTTTGCACTTTGTACGGCAGTTTTTGCACAAGGTACTTCAAAGACGCTCGTTGCATATTTTTCATTTCCGATTACCGGCGGTAAAGAGGCGTTGGATGCAACCTCCGGTGCAAGCGTAGTACCCAACTCAAACGGTATGGGAAATGCCGAGTTTATTGCATTGACGATTGCAAAAGTAATAAATGCTGATGTGTTCAAAATCGATACAGGGAATCACTATCCGCGCGATTATAGCAGAGTGTTTGATGTAACGAATGCAGAGCAACGAAAAAACGTAAGACCGAAGCTTACCTCGCATGTTAGCAACATGGCGCAGTACAATACGGTTATCATTTGCTGTCCCGTGTGGTGGTACAAAATGCCGCTTGCTGTCCAGTCATTCCTGGATGAATACGATTTAAGCGGCAAGACAATCTATCTTTCTGTTACTCATGGGGGAAGTCGGAGTGCAGGTATCGAACGCGAGATTGCAGCTGCAGAACCGAAGGCAACCGTGAGCAAGAATATGCTCATCTTGAACCGCAGTGAAACCGGGCAAAGTGAAAAAAAGATTATAGATTGGGCAAAAGGATTAGCACTCTAGTGAAAACTTTTGTTTGGTTATGTTGACACTCAAGCAGGCGGTGCTAGTTTTGCAAAGGATCCTGCTATTATGGGCTGGTTATTTAAAGCTCGATAAAAGGCGGTAACTTTTAAGGCGGAACGGTGTGTGGAATGAAGAAGCTATTTCCTCTGTTGTGCTGCCTGTTTCTTTCGTTATCCTGTACGGCACAAACGGCAGAGCAAGGCAGCAGTGTAAAAACTACCGGCATCGCATCGGGAGGGCGGATGAAAATTGAAGATATTACCGCGCAAACCGCGATTGACCGCGTTATTGCCGATATTGATTTTTCTCCCTGGGGAAGGCTGATCTTCCCGGCGGATTCAGGTTATTGGAGCGGAACAACACTCGGCTCTTTGCAGTTGAGATGGTATAGCCATATCGATGCAGCAAAGACGGTAGAGATCATCCGTTATTTTAAAGCTCAAAGCCTCCGGGGCGAGCCGGTCTTTTTTGACATCTACACGGAAGTGGAAAAACAGCGCGATCCGCGAAAACGGAATACAGGACTCTTTTTCTTTCGCGGTAAAAAAGGTGCAAAAAGTGCAATCTGCAGTGCAGGCGGCGGCTTTGTATATGTCGGGGCAATGCATGATAGTTTCCCTCACGCACTAGAACTTTCCAAGCGCGGGTACAATGCCTTTGCCCTCATCTATCGCCCTGGCTCGCAAACCGCCTGCGAAGATTTAGCTCGAGCAGTTGCCTTTATGCATGAACACGCGGGAGAATTGCAGCTCGATCCCACAGACTATTCTCTGTGGGGCGGTCAGGGATTCCGCATTATAACGACTGCAATACTCTATTGAGGCAATCTTCGCGTTTGTCGCACAGGCGTTGCTTATGGATAAGCGGCATTTTCTTTGCTTTTACGATATCCGAAAAGTCAACCTGTTTGAGAATATTCAAGACAATTTTTCGTAAGACGCTTAAGTTCGCTGCCGCATTGTCTTTCCGTACAAGACAATAATCCTCATCGAGAATTGCATCGAGCACCCAATGCAGGTTATTTTCTATCCCCCAATGCGCGCCCTCATTGCGAAAGCCGCCTTTTGTACATCTTTCAGTGAGGTCAAGAAATATCTTTGTTCAACTGATTTCTTCCCGGTCTTCTTTACCGTTCTTTCGCATACGAGCATTCCAACTCCATTGAGATTCGCCCATTCATCTTTTTCTGAAAGCCAATCAATATTCGAACAAAGATAACAGGTGCGTTTTTCAATTCGTCCGTGCCCAATTTCAATGCTGTATTTTCCTCGCTGAATATGGTAACACTGACAATAAGCGTCATCACAAGGGTGCTCAAAAAACTCTTTTACATCTCGGTGGATCGATTGCTGATTTCCTTTCAGAGAAATGACATACTCAGCTTTCTTTTCTACTATTTTCTCAACGATTTTTTTCTGACATCCCATCGCGTCTATAGTAACAATCATTCCTTTTAACTCTAATAAATCGAGAAGCTCAGGAATGGCGGTAATTTCATTTGATTTTTCTTCTGTTCTCACCTGCCCGAAGCACACACCCAGAGAATGCGCCCAAGCCGAAACAACATGAGCAGCTTTATGTGACTTTTTATCTTCGCCTGTCGGTGTGTATTCAGAACGCCGGATGGTTTTTCCGTCAATCGCCACCACTTCATTTTCTGCACTATTCTTGCCGAATGTCTCTCGGGCATATTCTATGAATACTTTTTCAAGCTGTTTTGCATCAATTCTTGCAAGCACTCGCAGAATCGTATCGCTGCTGGGTATGCCATTTTCCAGTTTCAGATATTTTTTAAGCGTTTGCTCGCTTAATGTCGCATAAAACTGTATTTGTTCTATGCTTTTATATCCGCACAATACTCCCACAAACACAATCATCAGTATATCGACGAGATTGTGTTTCTTGCATCTGTCGATTCTTTCGTCTTTAATGTTCTTAAATGATTCTTGTAATGTCATTGTTCCACCCCAAGAACATTTTATCATCTTTTATACCGTGTGAGCTACTATTTTTTTGACACTTTTTATAATGCGGAATCCCTGGTGGGGCGGTTCGGCGGGGGCGCGGATGACACAAAAGTACGCTATAATACGCTTTTTTATATGCACGGATGGACGGGGATAGCCGGTGAGCTTTTTACCGTCGGGGGCGGCTTTATTAAAAACATGCTCGACGCGATGATCGAAAGGGGAGATATTAAGCCGCTGATTGTCGTCGCCGCAACATTTGACAACGGAAATGAGCCGCAAGATTTTGCCCGCAGTGTCGAAGAATTAAGCGTGTTCCATAACAATTTTCGCGATGCGCTGCTGCCTTTTATCGATTCTCACTTTAATACAAATGCATCACGGAATAGCCGGGCATTCAGCGGTTTTTCACTGGGAGCTGTTCAGGGATTCCGCATTTAAATTATAAAGTTATATACTGTAATGACTTACTCGTTTCGGACTTCTTATCATATTTTATAGCAAGTTGTTATTATACAATGACTTAGGCGGTTATAATGCGGAATCCCTGGGGAGCTGTTACTACATGGTACGAATTTTGTTACAATAACGATCTTATCAAGTATTTTCTTCCCTTAAGCGGCGATTGCTGGATTATGGGAACCTACGGCGGGCGCTATCGGCCCAAGGAAACCGCTGACCGGCTTGAACAAATTATCCGGGAAAAAAGATATACCGCTTCGGATTATGAAATCTATGCTGCAGTCGGTACACGCGATCCTATCTGGGATCAGGTAAACAACCAACTGACCGAAATGCTGACCCGCTCCACTTTCAGCGGGGGGAATATACGCTACGCCGTCAAACAAGGAGGACACCATGACTATGATGCAATCGCCGAATACCTGTACAACGCACTGCCGCTGTATTTCGGAAATTAGCTTTTGCAGAACAAATCGGTCATTTAACAGACTGTAACAGTCTCTTTTGCATAGGAGAAAGAATGTGAATAAAGCTTAACTGCTTTTTCCTTTTTGCATTTTATGTAATTCGGCGATATAACTCAACCCGAAAATCTCAATCTCGTCTAATACTTTTTGAAATTTAGTTCCCCATTTACTTAAAGAGTATTCAATATGAGGCGGGACTTCGGCAAAGACTTTTCGGTCGATCAGTTTATCTTTTTCAAGCTGACGCAGCTGTCTCGTTAAAACAGTTCGAGTTGTTGCAGGCATTAATCTTTGAAGTTCATTAAACCTTTTTGTGCCCTTACTCAGATGATATAAAATTATAATCGCTCATAAGATTTGAAAAACCGAATTTTTTTGATCTATAATTTCTAATCTTCAATTTTTATAAAATCTTTCCCGTCCCACCGGTAAGATATGCGCTTGATTCTGGGAGCCGATTCCTTGCCGTTTTCCCATCTTATATAAGTATTGATATGTTCTATCCTGTCTCCGTTAAATTCAAATTTTTCGACTGTTTCATGGTGTGTTTCAGACCAACTGTTGGAAAGCGTCGCAAAATATTTTAATGCTCCGTTTGCAAAATAAAAATACCGTGCTTTAGACCAGCCGTCGCCTCCAACGCTTGAATCGCCGAAGCCGCTTATTGCAACAAGAAACGATACATTCGGCACCAAATCTTCGCATTTGACTATCGAATAAGACGTATCTTCCGCAATGGGTTTTTTATAAAATTTTTCTAAATCAATATGCTCAATATGTGATTTTTTTATCAGCACATGATTTTTATTTACATTATAAAAACTTGGATGGACATCGGAAACCGCCCCTCCTTTACGTTCGGTAATGCAAAGACATGCAAAAATCTCATCTTCCCCGTCGTTATCGAGATCCCCTACAGCCTCTTTGCAGGAAATATATCGACCGCAGATATAACCCGTCCCTTGGGCGCAGGAGATTTTGTACCACGGTGCATAATAGCTTTCCTCTAAAAGCCATTCCCAATCTTTACTCCATTTGATAATACGAACCGCATCGCCTGCATTCAGCTGAAACAGTTTTTCGCCGGAAAGGCTCGGCATCGAGCGGACATTCACTTTGTTATCTATGACATAATGATCCCAGCTCTTGGCGTAATCTACGGCGATGTACTTTTGTGCATACAAGCCGAGTGAACTCATAATAAACAGCAAACAACAAATCGGTTTATTCATTTTTATAGTCTCCCAAATATATTCTGCGTTATCTCTTTTTAAGGTCAAGAGAGTATCGGGAATGCGGCAGATACACCTATAATAACAAAAATTTCGTTAAACTGCTATAACGGCAACGGAAATGTCTTCAATGAATTCCGCCATGATGTACGATGACTTGCCTGCGCCGAAGGTGAAAGTGAAAAAAAGCAATCAATAAGTCCATATCGGCAAGGTATTCACCTTTCTTTTCCTGTTTGCTTTGATATTTTCAAGTACTTCAATGATCACCTGATTAAGTTCAATAACCGGGAATCTGTATATGATTAACCGCGATCATACTTTACTGCTGCCGGTTAATACAAAAAGCCCTGCATGCCGAAATCCATGAGTATTTTATCATCAATCCTCAATCATCACTGTGTAAGACGATTAAAAACAGCCTGATGTTCGGTTTGAATTTCGTGCAGTACATCGTCGGGAGAATCGTAGTGCAGATAAAACGTATTGCGGTTTATGCCGGCACGTTCAGCGATCTCTTTTACCGTGATTTTTTCATACGGGAGCTCGCATACCATATCTTTAGATACCGCGCGAATCGCATCTTTTGTACGTTCGACGCGGCGATCGCTCTTTTGTTCGCTCATGACTCCTCCGAGTTTTTAGGCATTTTTTGCGAATATGCCGCTTATCGAACAGTATACCGGAAAATGCACATCGGAAAAAGTCGTCCGCATGCTATATTTATATTGTAATACGAAAGGCAAAACTTTCTGCAAATATTTTATTCAGGAGGAAATGATGAAAATGAAAACGTTTTTTGCGGCGGCGTTTGCCGCACTTATGGCTGTCGGCGCGGCAAGCGCACAGACAAAATCGAAATCGCTCGTCTTATATTTTCTCTTGCGGGCGAACAGTACGCGGT
>CAJPTT010000064.1 GCA_905373565.1 uncultured Treponema sp.
ACAATGCGTAATCATCGACAATCAATTGAATAAAAGAGCGCAGCTGCGAATCGTTCATACGCGGCAGTTTCTGCAGCGCGCGGCTCATAAACTCTCTCATGCGGCAAGTATAGCGTAAATCGGTAAAAGGCGCAAATTCCACTGCAGAACTTTGGAGCAAAATTTCAATTTTCTTGGTTCATAACAGGCTGTGCTATCAGCCGCATCCGTTACATCCTTTGCAGTGATGATGGCAAGCGTTGTGTTTTTTTGTTTCTTCTTTTTGAATAGCCCCGGGTTTAATATAACCGGTGTGTTCAAGGTATTCTATTTCCGCCTTGACGCTTGCGGCATCCATATCCGCAAGCTCGGCGAGTTCCTGAAGCGTATACGTTTTTCCCGATTTTAACAATTCCAATAAGCGTATGAGCATGTTACGGCCGTTAAACCCGTTCGAAAACTTCCGTTTCGGAACAGGGCTATTTTCTAAAAGATAAGAATTCCGATGCGATACGCGATAGCGGCAATTACAAGCGCGGAAAAAATATAATACAACGCAATGGTTATCGTCCATTTTTTAGAGTGCGTTTCCTGTGCGGTAGCGGCAAGCGCCATCAAGCACGGCATATTAAAGAAAAACGCAAAGAGGAATGCAAGTGCTTCAGGTTTGGAAATAGCCGCAAGCATTGTGTTGCTCAAAACCGCCGTATCAACGGCACCCCGCGTTGCAACGGCATTCCAGATACCGGATGAGGTAAACAAGGATGCCAGTACGCCAAGTGCGGATTCTTTCCCCATCGCCGAGGCAACAAATGCCATAAAAAGCTGCCACGGTAATCCGAAGATTTTTGTGACGGGTTCTATAAACATACCGATTTTATAAATGATGCTGTTTGTTATGTTTCCGTCCGGCGTGTACGCAAGCGCCCAAAATACCACGGAAATAAGTACGATAACACTCAACGCTCTTTTAAACACATTGCCCATTTTATTCAAAACGGAAGCAAAGAGATTTTTCCAATGCGGTCTATGATAAGGGGGCAGCTCCATAATCATGCCAAGATTTTCATCACCTTTATAAAGCGATTTTCTGAAAATCCGGTATGTAACTAAGAGGTGTAAAAATGCAACGGCAAATAAGCTCAAAACAACAAAAACCGCTTGCTTACCGAAGAAGGCTCCGCTGACGACACCCACAACGCCCCATGTCGCCCCGCACGGCACCACCCACGAAAGCGCTATCGTCATAACCCGCTGCCCCCATGAGTCGATAATCCTCGATCCGGTAACGCCTCCGATATTGCAGCCGAAGCTCACCAAGAAAGGCATAATCGCTTTTCCCTGCAATCCCAACTTAGACATCGTATTATCAAACACATAGGAAACCCGTGCCATATAGCCGACATCTTCCATAAAGCCGAACACTAAACTGACGCCGAATACATAGCTGACCATCATAAACGCAAACGTAACGGCAGTCATAACTGCGCCGCACACAAGCGAGATTATCCAATTTGCAGCGCCAAGGAGCATAAGCCCTTTCGCCAGTAAACCGGAAAGCGGCGGAATAGCAACCCAAAATATTCCCATTAACGGAAAACCGATTAGCATCGAAACAATTAATCCCGCAATGATAATGCCGACAGCAATCGGTTTACCCCATGTTTTACTTGTCGCGAGCCTATCGAATGTGCTTCTGGTAAAAGTATGCCGATTTTCCGTAACGTATTTTTTAATGAGCGAATCTACCCAATTAAATTTACATTGTCCGGTATATAAATTTCCGTCTTTTATGTCCTGTAGTATGCTTTCGATATTTTTAAATTGCGTTGCATCGACCGCTGTTCGTACCAATTCAATCGCTTTTTGATCTTTTTCAACAAGTTTACTTATAATCCACGTTTGTGAAAAAACGCCGATGCCGTCTCTCGGAATATACGTTTCCAACGCACGATATTTTTCGCCGATCGTATCTTCGTATAATGTTTTCAGCATTTCATCTTTTAAAAGCGCTCCGTTCCGGTGTTCTAAAAAGTCATACAGGGAAGCGTATTCTTTTTTGTCTGCCGCGATAATCGGGATAACCGGTATATTCAGCGCTTTCTGCAATCCGTCAATATCCACCATCTTACCTTGCTGATGCGCAATATCCATCATATTCATAATAAGGACAACGGGAACTTGTATACCGGCATAATCGGATAGCATAAAAAGACTCCGGTTTAACTGCGACGCATCCGCCATAATCGCAACAAGGTCGGTCTTTCCATTCGCTATGTATTCTCGTGTAATGACTTCTTCTTCGGAGTGTGCCGAAAGTCCGTAAGAGCCGGGTAAATCGACGATTGTATAGTCGGTACCCTTATGCGAAAAGTCCCCTTCCTTTTTCTCTACGGTTTTTCCCGGCCAGTTGCCGACATGCTGATTTGCACCTGTAAGTCCGTTAAATAATGTTGATTTTCCCGAATTCGGTTGACCAAGCAGCGCAATGGTTATTTTTTTCATAGCTATAATATCTCCATCATAATCTTATCAGCCTCTTTTTTATTGACTGCAATCGCGGTGTTTCTGCAATACATAAGCACCGGCTGTTTTTTATAATTCTGAATTACTTCGATTTCGCTTCCAACCGTTATACCGATGGATATTATTCTGCTTTGAAAATGCGTGTCTCCGAGTATTTCGATAACTTTCGCTTTTGTCTTTTCTTTTAATGCGCTTAACTTTTCCATATACAATGCTCCCAATGTAAATTGTTTATTACATTTGCTTAAATGGTAACGCAATTAGTCCGGCCTGTCAATAAACGCAGGGCTTTCAAGGGGTGACCGTTTTCCAATGCCAGAGCGGTTTTGACAGTGCGGAAGAAAAGGTTTGCACACGGTTAAAGTCGGGGAGCCAATCCAAGTCGCTTACCAATTCCTGATAAAAACCGTCGTCGATGTCTAAATCTTCAAGAAAAGTACGCAGTCTGAGGTCTTCTGATTCGTCAAGTAGGCGGTTGGAAAAAGCGTCGATACGTCGCGCTTTCGGATTCGCCGTAATAGGTGTGTACTGAGTCATTAGTGAAAGCAATGCCTTTCCTTTAAGCTTTTGCGCAAACCAATGGAGTATCGCTTGTGAATCCTCTAATTTTCCCGGCAGCGCGAGGTGCCTGACAATAACACCTGACAGCATTTTACCGAACGGATACCGCTCGTCAGGCAGGGTAAGGTTGAGGGGTGCAAGCCGTGCCATTGCCTCGATTGAGGTACACGCTTGTTCGGGATAATCCGGAGCTGCAAAAACGCGGCGGGAGGTTTCGGTATTGAGTGTTTTCATGTCCGGCAGCCAGCCGTCGACAATATCCGCAATCGATTCGAGCGCTTCGACCGTTTCATACGCAGAAGAGTTCCATACGATAGGGATTGTTAAGCCGTGCTGTTTTGCCGCACGGAGTCCTGCGCCTAAAGCAGGGATCGCATGGCTGCCTGTAACGATGTTGATGTTTTCCGCCCCTGCTTCCTGCATGGTAAGGCATATTTCAATAAATTCCTGCTCCGTTACGGCGCGCCCCATACCTTCTTGGGAAATTTGAAAGTTCTGGCAAAAAACGCAGCGGAGATTACAGCCGGTAAGGAATATTGTTCCCGAACCGCCCGCACCGCTTATCGGCGGCTCTTCTCCGAAGTGTAAGCCTGCCCATGCGATGCGTAGCTCTGCCGTTTCTCCGCAAAAGCCTCGCTCTCCGGCGTTCCTATTTACCCCGCAGCGTTTGGGGCAGGTGATACAGTGTTCATATTCTGCACAGCAAAAATCCCGTATCATAGCACTATGAGTGATCTTTCAGGCGTTCGAGACTTTCCGTACTAAGCTTATCCTCGGCGCTGATACCTGCCCGCTCAAAGTAACCTTGCGCCACTTCAAGGGCATAGCGTACCGAATAAATGCTGGCGGTAATGTCCAAGCTGAACGGCTGCATATCGTAGATTTCGCGGATGCGGCCTGCAGAATCGATAAAGGCAATGGAGAGCGGATGCGGAGTGTCCTTCATCCAAAAGCGTAATTTTTCATCGCGTTTGTAGATAAAGATCATACCGGTACCGTCCGGTATCTCTTTTCGGTTCATAAAGCCGCGTTGCTGTTCTTGGGCGGTTACCGCGGTTTCCACATTGATTGGAATATCGGCTCCCGTTTTTTTCGACTCGATGGAGATAGTGATAGAAGTTTTCGGTTTTTCCGTGTTTGTGCACGACAGAACCATTGCTGCGAAGAAACAAAAGTATAAGACAATGGCCGTGTATTTGAAACTGTTTTGTATGGAATAAAAATACATGGTGATTTTTCCTATGAGAGCGGGGAGTATCCCGAAAGCGGTCGACTTTTAGAATATCCCCATATCCCCATGCCTAAAATCCGTCGATAAAGTTTTGGCGGTTGGTTTCGGTAGCGGCTTTTTCGGTAGTGCTTTGCGAAATCAATTCGTTGAATACCGTTAAATCGATATATTTTACGATGAGCGGCCGTTCGATAACGACTCTGGTATGTTCGTCCTCCCACACAGCCCGCTGCGGATTAATAGATGTCGGCTCGCCGTATTTTTCACAAAACTTTGAATAGACCGAATAGTAATCGACCGTATCGGTGTTTAACTTAAAGATCATTGTATACAGATTGTCCTTGTAAAACTGAAACCATGACCTGCTGATAAAGTAAGAACCTGCCGATTCGATAAGACTTCTGTTTTCAGTCAATAGCATTGACACATCTCGTTCGCCGCGGTATCCGAACACGGCATCTTGTTTAAGCGCTTCTTTGGCCGCATCGATATTCATACCGAGTATGATATTGCGGTATTCAGTCGGTAATGTGGCTTTATCCTGTTTTTTGTCTTGTTTTGCAGGGGTACTTGTCTGATTCTCGGCAAAAGTTTGAGCTGCTTGGCCTGATTGTTTTACCGGCGATGGAGGAGTCTCGGCCGCCGCTATAGGTATTATAGCGGTGAAAATCAGAAAAGTCGTATACAGAAGAGATTTCATCTTAATCCTCGCTCTTTTATCGGAAACCTCTAAATATCTCAGGTTTTAGAGTTTCCCATCGTATTACCGGACCGGTTTCCCGCGATAGGTCGGTTCGTTGGCACGGGATTGCTTGCGCGCTTGTTCAATTTCCTGCATCTTTTTAAAGTAAGCAGTCTGTTTTGATAGTTCAAGCGTATCGGTGATGATAATACTGTCGTCGGTACTGCGCACAATCGGTGTCATCAGAAACTCTGCAATCGCTTGCGAGACCTGTTCTTTAGGAATACTACACATTTTTGCAAGCTCCGCAGGCCCGAATAGGAAGGTATGCTGCTTGCCGGCGCCGGGTTGTATTCGCAATTTTTCAAGCTGAATGCTCAGCATATCATACATCTTTTCAATCGGAACGGGAATGAGCGTATTTGCCAGCTGCTTGTACATCGCCCAAATACGGTCGGCAAGGGTTGTGGTTAGACGGGTAATCAGCTGCGGCTGAGTTGTAACCATTTGATTGAAGTTTTGCCGGTTTACCGCTAAAAGCTGGCATTCTTCTGCAGCGGTAATAGCGGTTGCCGATCGCGGTTTATTTTCGAGCAACGCCATCTCTCCGAACATATCTCCTTCTCTGAGAACGGCAAGCAATACCTCGCTGTTATCTACGATCTTCGAGATTTTTACACGACCTTTTTGGATGATATACAGTTCCGCACCTGACTGGCATTCGCAGAAAATCATCGATTCGCGGTTATACACCCGCACCATTTGCTTGGTGTCCGGTTCGAGCATTTCAATCGGCGCTTTTACACCGGTGGACTTTATCGCCATAAAGCGTTTTCGTGCCGTTTCAGCATATTGGCCGTCCGGTTTTTCTTTTAAATAATGATAATAGGCATACAATGCAAGTTCAAACTTTGACATTCTAAGATAATATTCGCCGATGGTAAAAAGATGGGAAATATCTGTTTCAATATTCCTTTTAAGGGTGATTCGGGTAAGAGCTTCATCCAAATAGCGCATTCTTTTACTGAACGAATAAATAATCTTCATTGCAATGGGATTATTTTTTTCAATCAGTTCGGGAAATTGCTCATAGTGTACGGCAATAAGCACAACATCGGAAACTGCAATAGCCGTTTCGATCTGACTATGGTGCGCCATACAGGCGATAACCCCTAAAAAGTCGCCCGGTCCGAGGAGATTTCCCTCTTCTTCCGCTACAACTTCTTTTTGTTTTGCAATTTGTACCTGACCGCTTTGAATGATATAAAAACGGTCGGTATCGGATTTCCCTTCAATAAGGATATAAGATCCGCGTTTAAAATTTACGAAAGATAGTTGAAGCACTTTATTACCCTCTTCTTTTTTGCTTGTTTATTATAATACCAGTCTGCTGCAATGTATATAACCTCTCTAACCGACAAATTAAATCTAAGGAAAATCTCTAAAAACTTCAGTTTTTAGAGATTCCCAACGATAATTTCCGGCTCAAGTTTAAAGCCGGTTCTATCTTTCACCCGTTTTTGAATTATTGCAATCAGTTCCATGACGTCTCGCGCCGTTGCAGAACCGGTATTCACAATAAAATTTCCGTGCCATGGCGCTACTTGAGCGCCTCCTATTTGCAATCCGCGTAAACCGGCTTCGTCTATCAGTTGACCGGAAGGTTTCCCAAACGCATGATTATTTTTAAAGACACTGCCCGCTGACGGAAGTTTAAAATGGCCCTTTGCAGTCCTATCCGCTATGCGGCTTTCCATCGTTGAACGGATAAGTGCCGTATCTCCTTGTGCAGTCAGAAACGTTGCAGAAACAATGACAGGCCGATCATCGTTAAGCTCGGCATACCGTTTGTTTTGAGGCTGAAAGGGTGAGCGCTTATATCCCCATTCTTCTTGGCGGCATTCGTATTCTTTTATTGTGCAGCCTTTTTCCGAAAAATACAATACCGATGCGGAAATCAATATATCGGAAATCGATTTTTCGTAACAGCGGGCATTCATAAAGACCGCTCCTCCCGCCGTTCCGGGAAGTCCTGCAAAATCTTCCAGACCCGTCAGGCCGTGTTCCGCGCAAAATTCCGCTACATCCTGCATTAGCGCCCCTGCTTCCGCTTGAACAAGCATCTTTCCGGCAGATTCTATCAGCCGAATTTTGTTGAGGCGGCAGGTGTGAATAACGGCGCCTCGTATTCCTTCATCCGAAATCAGCAGATTCGTTCCTCCGCCCAACAGTATTGACGGTATGCGATCTTCTTTAATAAACGCCAGAGCTGCCGCCAATTCCTCTGCTGATGAGGGCGTAATATATATATCGGCATCTCCTCCGATTTTGAAACTTGTAAAAGAGCTCAATTCAATCTTTTTTTGTATTATATCACGGAATTTAACCGGAAAGCTGTTTTTTTTCTCTTTTTCTCCTAGATTAAACATATTAAAACACTATATACTATTGCCATTGTTTATAAAAGCGGTAACCGGTCATTATACAGGAGATTTTTATGAGTTTACGCATATATAATACATTGGGGCATAGGATGGAAGCGTTTGTGCCTGTCGATCCGAAAAAAGTAGGCTTCTACGGTTGCGGGCCGACAGTTTATAATTATGCTCATATCGGTAACTTACGGGCATATGTATTCCAAGATACGTTGTCGCGCCTGTTGCGTTTTTTAGGCTATCCGGTAACCCATGTAATGAATATAACCGATATCGGCCACCTTTCGGGCGATGCCGATGACGGCGAAGATAAAATGGTAAAAACGGCGAAGGAGCGCGGGCAGAGCGTGTTGGAAATTGCCGATTTCTATACTCAAGCGTTCTTTAAGGATACCGAACGGCTCAATATCCGCCGCCCTGATGTCGTATGCAAGGCAACCGATCACGTTCCCGATATGATAGAACTGATAAAACGGATTGAAGCGAATGGGCACACGTATTCGGCTGGAGGTAATCTCTATTACGATATTACGACCTTCCCTACATACGGAGAGCTTGCTTCGATTAGGCTTGAAGAGCTCAAGGCCGGCGCCCGTATCGAAGTTGATGAAAACAAGCGCAATCCGCATGATTTTGTGCTGTGGTTCACCAAAAGCAAGTTTGAAAATCAAGCTTTAGTGTGGGATTCTCCGTGGGGCAGGGGATATCCCGGCTGGCATATCGAATGTTCCGCAATGAGCATGAAGTATTTGGGCGAACAATTCGATATTCATACGGGCGGTATTGACCACATCCGTATCCATCATACGAACGAGATAGCCCAGTCGGAAGGTGCGACCGGAAAAAAATGGGTAAAGTATTGGCTCCATAACGAATTTTTGGTGATGAATAAGGGGAAGATGTCCAAGTCTACCGGCGATTTTATCACGTTGGATAAGGTGATTGAAGACGGCTATGCTCCGCTCGATTACCGGTTCCTGTTATTGGGAGGCCATTACCGCAGTCAGCTTACCTTTTCGTGGGAAGCGATGGATACCGCGAAAAATGCACGTAAAAACCTTGAGCAGCGGATTGCCAATCTGCTTGCCGAAGCAAAAGCGCTTCCCGATTTCCCCTCCGATAGCGTAACGGCTAACCGGGCTGCTTCGCTGCTCCATACCGAAAAGGCACGCAACTATTTGTCGGACTTTGTGAAGGCGCTCGAAGAAGATATTTCAACGCCGCGTGCGCTTTCCGTACTGCAGCAAGCAATTAAAGATAAAGAGCTTGAAGCTGCCGAAATCATTACGCTGATTCGTATTTTCGATACCGTGCTTGCATTGCATTTGATAGAAGAAGCGGAAGCGCTTCATACCGAGTCGGAATCGGTCGATAATGCAGAAGAAATCGAACGCTTAGTTGCCGAACGGACAGCAGCAAAAAAAAATAAGGACTTTAAACGGGCCGATGAAATCCGAAACTTGTTGAAAGATCGCGGAATCGCTTTGGAAGATACGGCGAACGGAACGCTGTGGCGAAAAATGTAACCTTGGGGAGACTAAATTGTTTGATAAATTAGCGCCGTTAGATGCGCTCTCCGATAAGGATTTTAAAACCATTTATGATGCTGCAGTCCCTGCGTTGTACAAGGTCGCTTATAATATTGTACGAGAAGAAGACGCAGCGGAAGATCTATGCCATGATGCGCTAATCAAGATGACGGAAAAAGAGATGAAGTTTCCATCATTAAATGACGCAAAGTATTGGCTGATTCGAGTGGTAAAAAATGCTGCGCTCAATTATGCAAAACGGAGAGTGTTGGAGCGGAAAGTATACACGCGTGCGTTTAAAGAAGACCAGCGTAAAATGGACTCAGGCGAAACCGCGCTCTTGAAGGACGAAACTATTCAAGATGTGCAGCATGCGCTGGAGCAGCTGCCTGA
>CAJPTT010000065.1 GCA_905373565.1 uncultured Treponema sp.
TAACGCAGAAGATTGCCGAAGAGTCCGGCTCGCTGATGGAAGCATCGAGCGTTATTCAGCATATTGCATCTCAAACCAATCTGCTCGCGATGAATGCTGCTATTGAAGCGGCGCACGCGGGAGAAGCAGGCAAGGGCTTTGCCGTCGTTGCGGACGAAATTCGCAAGCTCGCGGAAGAATCCTCAACACAAGGTAAAACAATAACAACCACATTAAAAACCTTATCGGGGGAAATCGAAACCCTCTCCGCTTCTTCAAAAACGGTAGAAGAAAAGTTCAATGCGATTTTTACTCTTGCCGAGCAGGTTAAGGATATGAGTAACCGGCTTACCGAAGCGATGCGGGAACAGGAAAACGGCAGCAGAGAGGTACTTACCGCCATTAAGAGCATCAACACCGTTACAGTAGAAGTACAGGCAGGTTCGGAAGAAATGCTGAAAGGCGGAGAAGGCGTTGCAGTCGAAATGCGTAAGCTCGACGACCTTACGCGCGTCATCACCGAAAGCATGAACGAGATGGCCTCCGGCGCGGTGCAGATTAGCAATGCTGTCCAGGAAGTAAATGAGATCAGTCAAAAGAATAAGCGGAGTATTGAGAGCTTGGCGGAGGAAGTGGGAAAATTTAAGGTGTAGACGTAAATAGCGCAGCATCCGTACTAACGTTTAAGCGGCAATGCCGCTTAAACTTGCAAGTTTTACCCTTGACGAAGCAGTACATTGCTTGGCGAGGGTAGCTACTGCGTTGATTTATGATAGTAATAAAGAACAATACATACCGGAAAAGCCGAGTCGTCATTCATCCTTAATACCCCACATACTGAGCCGCAGGATAGATACACCCTGCGCATGCAATATCGGTGGAACTTCCGGGCTGCATTCGTACCGGCTTAAAATAAGTTCCGGCAGCCGGTTTGATTTTTTGTATGATGCCGTCGGGACAATGAATTGAAACAGGTACTCGTTTTTTCGGTGAATGAGATGAATGTTCGCAGGTTGCTGCGGAAGACAGCAGTTCGCACACTCGCGTCAAGAAGGCAATTCGTTCTTCAAGCTCAAAGATAAAACGGGAATAAAAAGCGAGCATTCCAAACTCATTGCCGGAAAGCGTACTTTGCTCAAGCTGCTGCAACAAGCCGCTCAACATTAGAAAAGCAGACTTCGCTTCTTGATAGCGGGCAGCGGAATACTCGCAGCCGTACACCTGTTGCAGCACGGTCTTGAGTGTTTCCGCATCGTTGTATATATGCACAGGTTTTTGCGTACACTGCCGGAATGCGGTTTCGACAGCAGAGCAACAGCCGTCAAGTACATACATCTTGGAAGAATACAGCAGCGGACACTTTTGCGTCGTTAAATATACCATCGTACTCTTGATTGCATCGCAGGCAGGATAATCACCGTGTTTAAAAATAAAGGCATCCACTCCGACAATCGGCACCGGCACAAGACCGCAACCGTAGATGAGCACCTCGTCGATGACGGGAGACTGAGCTTCCGAATACGCAGAGCCGAACACTCCAACGATATTATCATCCGCCTGCATCCGCAGCGTCGCGTCTACATACGCCTCCCTACGGAGATCGGGAGCATAGTCAATTATTTCCTGTAATGAAGCATGCTTAAAATCAAATTCCATATGCCGATCGTTTTATTCCTTTTCAAATTCTCGCTTTTGTAATTCACAACTATTCATTCAATTCCCAATATCCGTTATTTCCGGTACCGATATATCGTAGATTCTCTATCTCTTTTATGGTTCTCTGGATAGTTTTTACACTTACGCCGGCACTATCGGCAATAGCTTGTCTTGTAATCTTATTATTTGACCTCACCTTTGCCTTTATAAATTCAATAAGTTCTTTTTTGTCCTGAGGGACATTCTGAGGGACATTCTGAGGGACATTCTGAGGGACATTCTGAGGGACATTTTTTTCGCCGACCTTTTCCGTCGCAATCTTCTTGAGTGGAATAATCGTTCTGAATATATCGCCTTCTTCGAAAATAGGATTTTTTCCCGAATACAGCTGTGTGTACTTATAGGTGTTACGCATACCGGAACCAAGTTCATCGGCAATCCCGATTTCCCTAAAGACTTTAGATATCGACGGATTTTTAGGAAACGGTTCGAATTTTTGCAAATCCAATGCGCCGATCCCATGTGCTACATTGCTATTTTCAATAGTAATTTTTTCATCATCAATAATCATTTTAGCAGGGAAGCCGCTTGAATAATCCCTGTGAGCTAATGTGTTGGAAACTACTTCTCGGAGTATTCTATCTCGTGCATTGACATTAACAATGCCCTCTAAAACAAACAAGTCATTCAAATGCTTTCTGCCAAAGTTGATAAGCCTATCATAACTGTCAATCAGATTGGTAATAACGACATCTCTGTCATCATATCGATCTTTGTTCTCTACTCTAAATAGCGCATCCGTTTTATGCTGTGATAAAACGGACATAATGGCGTTGTCTTTTCCAAATAATAAAATGGCTGCTAAGGTAATACCTTCTTTATTTGTTTCCGGATCAATTAAAATTAAATTAGCCGTTCTCAGAAGTTCTTCATCATTCATACCCTTCCATAAATGATTTTGATTCCTTGCAATAGCCATTTTTCGTGCTTTTTCAATTACCGCTGAGTTTAAACACTCTATTCTCAAATTAGGATAGACCTTATTTACAAAATAGGAGCTTTGCTTCCGCGCATAAAGCTTATATACAAGTTCCGCATTATCTGTAATATTTATATCCCCCTCGTAAGACCTATCCCAAATGCGCCCATTGTGCCTGCACACCTGACAGCCTTTTGGTACTCTGATATAAATAAGTTTCTTGTCTTCTATATCTATTGAAACAGGTGTTAAGTATAAAGGCGGATATATTTTTTGCGAATTATTGATAGCTGTTGTAAATTCCTTTGTTATTTTATCAACCTTGTCAGGATTAACACCGGCAATTTCTCTTTTGTCGTTAACTCCTAATACTATATGACCGCCGTTTCTATTGTTAAAAGAGCAAACGGAATCATATACGTCTTTCGATAAAGCATTTTTTGCTTCTTTAAATTCAACATCTATTTTTTCACCGTTTTGAATGAGTTTCTTTATTTCTTCTGGTGTCATAATTCTCCTTATGCTGATTTTATCACGCCAAGAGCTTATTTTCCATACCGGGAATTATATTGATTTGCATCGCTCTCTGAAAAGTAGTACAATCGTTCCATTAAAAACACACCGGCGCCGGATAATGAGAACACATCGATCGGCATTGTTTTTAAAATTATATATAGGGAGATTTTATGAAAAAAGCGGCAATTATCTATGCATCAGTTCATCATGGAAATACGGAAAAAGTAGTTACGGCAATGGCACAAGATATGCCGGTAACGCTGTTTAAGGCAGAACAAGCTCAAAATGTCGATTTTTCGGAATACGACTGTATCGGCTTCGCTTCGGGAATATATGCGGGAAGGTTCCACAAATCGATATATGCATTTTTGAAACATCACCGGCATGAACTCCCAAAACATACTTTTGCCGTATGCACAAGCGCAGCAGGCAAAGGCCGGTATGCAAAAAAATTTGCCGGTTATTTACAGTCAAAGGGCTTTACCGTATTGGGAGAATTTGAATGTAAAGGTTTTAATACCTTCGGACCATTTAAGCTGTTCGGCGGTACCGGAAAAGGACACCCCGACAACAAGGATCTTGCCGACGGGGTTGCGTTTATTCAGAAGATTATGCTAACGTTTATCTAGGTCTATAAAGGAGGACGCTATGTGTAAAAAACTTTGTTCATTAGCAATCTTGGTTGTGATGCTCGCAGCTTTACCGGTATGGGCAGGCGGAAAGCAGGACAAAAAAGTATCGGAAGGTTTTGCAACCGTAACCGATCATCAAGGTAGAACCGTTGTTATTCCCCAAAAGCCGGAGCGGATTGTCGCACCGTTTTATATTCTCAGCAACACGGCATTGGCAATCGGCTGTCGTGACTATATCGTATCGGGTGACGGCGGAAAAGGCGGTCGGCCGTTTATTAAAGAATTCGCTCCAGAGCTGGCGGATAAACCCGCATGTGGCGGCGCAAAGAACTTGAACCTCGAAGCGGTTGCTTCTCTGTCGCCCGACCTCATTTTAGTGCCGTTTAAAGCCGCACAGCAGCTTCCTCAAATCGAAGCGCTCGGTGTTCCCGCATTGGTAATTGAGCCTGAAACGATGAAAAATTTTTTCAGCTATGTTGAAATACTCGGCGCCGCTTCCGGAAATCGGAAACAAGCGCAAAAATTACTGACTTTTTATAAGACAATCTTAAATGATGTCGCGGGTTTCGTAAAAGGAGAACCGGCGGTATCCGTTTATGTCAGCAGCCGCTCCGATCCTCTGAACGCGCTCAGCCCCAAGATGTTCCAAGCGGAACTCGTTGCAGCAGCCGGCGGAAAATTGGTGAGCGATGATATTACCGATGTCTATTGGACAAAAGTATCGCTGGAGCAAGTGCAGAAATATGCCCCGCAGGTCATCGTTGCCGCAACGGGCTCGAAGGTAACTCCGGCAGAACTTGCAGGAAAGGCAGAATGGAAGGGTATTCCCGCAGTGGATAACGGCAAGGTTTATGTATTCCCGTCAAGTGTTGATGAGTGGGATTCCCCCATTCCGTGCTCATGCCTCGGTGTTATCTGGCTTGCCGATAAACTGCATCCGGGAAAAATCCCTGCCGGTTATTTAGCGGAAAAAACCAAGGCCTTTTATCGGGACTTCTTCGGTAAAGGAAAAGACCTCGCCTCTCTTAATGTAAAATAAAAAGATAAAACCTTTCAATGCAGATGCGGTACCGGACTAAACTGATATGTGCAGCTTTCATAATGCCTCTGGCAGCGCTGATATTCTCGCTGAGCTGGGGGCGTTATCCGCTCTCTTTTATTAAGATACTTTCGATCCTGTTCCGCACCGATGCATTTGCGGCGGTAACCACAGCCGATTACAATATCTTTATGAACATCCGGCTGCCGCGTACGCTCTTTGTCTTTCTTTCAGGAGGCGCAATCGGGTTGAGCGGGGTAAGCTTGCAAAGCCTGTTCCGCAATCCGCTGGTGGCGCCCGACATCATCGGTGTTTCTACCGGCGCTTCCCTCGGCGCGGCAATCGGTATCGTGCTGCTCCATACAAGTGCGGCAGGCATCCAGCTCTGTGCCTTTGCGGGCGGCATCGGGGCGACGTTGCTGGTGTTGCAGCTTTCGAACATCGGCGGAGAACACAGCCTGATACGCCTCGTGCTTGCAGGCGTCATCATCAATGCGCTTGCCGGAGCCGGGGTATCCCTTATCAAATACATGGCGGATCCGCTCAACGAGCTGCCTGCTCTGGAGTTTTGGCTGATGGGCTGTTTTAACGTTATCACGTGGAAAAAACTCGCAGCCTTTTTACCGATTGCCGTTGCGGGATGCAGCTTTATTATCCTGTTCCGCAGACAGCTCAATATTCTCTCGCTCGGTGATGAAGAAGCGGCGTCGCTCGGTACGCCGGTTAAAAAGATGCGGATGCTGTTTATTATCACCTCGACATTGTTGGTTGCAAGCGTCGTATCCGCTGCCGGTATCATCAGCTGGATCGGGCTTATTGCGCCGCATGTTATCCGGCTGCTGTTCGGCAATAACAATTACAAGGTTGCCCCGCTTTCTTTTATGTGCGGCGCCGCCCTGCTGCTGTTTGCGGATACCGTTGCCCGCTCCCTGTCCGGCAATGAGATACCGGTCAGCATTATTACAGCTGTCATCGGCGCGCCGATTCTTGCGCAGCTGATGCTCCGCCGGAACAACGATATTTGGATTGGAATATGAACGCGGCTTTTGAGCTTGACGGCGTTACGGCGGTGCGGGGAACTCAGCCTATTCTGAAAGACCTCCGGCTGGATATTCCGCAGCAACAGGTTATTGCGTTGATAGGCCCTAACGGCGCGGGCAAAACTACACTTTTGCGGCTGCTCGCCGGTATGGATATGCCCGCGTCCGGTACGCTCTCCGTACTGGGAGAAAATGCGGCGCAGCTTACACGGAAGCGATTCGCCCAAAAAGTATGCTACATTCCGCAGGGACATTCCGGCGTATTTACCTACACGGTACGCGACTTTGTCGTGATGGGACGTAATCCCCATCAAACCGCGCTGCAAGCCCCTTCGCAAAAAGATTGGGAATATGTCGACCATGCGCTTGAGGTATTCGGTTTAACGCAATTCGCCGACCGCTATTACAGTCAGCTCAGCTCCGGGGAATCGCGGCTTGTGATGCTTGCTCGCGGCATGGTACAGGACGCGCCCATCATCCTCTTGGATGAACCGACCGCCAATCTCGACTTTTACAACGAGCATAAGATTATGCAGATTACCCGTAAGCTTTGCACAAAAGCGCACAAGACGGTGCTCGTTTCCATTCATAATCCTGCGCTTGCCTTGCAATACGCCGACCTTGTCTACTGCATTTATGGCGGAGGTATCGCAGCCGTAGAAGAAAAAAGCAATCCCGATTTTGAACGCAACATCACCGCGATGCTGAACGTCATGTATGCAGAAAAAGGCTGCGGCGCAATCCGGCTCCAACGCATAGACGATATCCCGTTTGTGTATTTGAAATAGCGGCAGCTACAAGGTAAACGCATCAGACTTCTTTTGAATCACCCCGCCCCCTGCTTTTGCTTCCAACTAGAGTGACCTTTGACTTTTCGCCAGCTTCGGTATACAATCCGATAAGATAAAATGAAGTGAGATCACAGGAATTTTAGTTCTCTTTCTATGTGATATAATCGATTAAAGAGGTTCCCCTATGGCTATAAACTGCGGTATTGTCGGACTGCCGAATGTCGGCAAATCGACCATCTTTTCTGCATTGACCCGTGCTCCTGCGGAGGCGGCAAACTATCCGTTCTGTACTATCAATCCTAATGTCGGGATTGTAGACTTACCTGATGAACGGCTCACAAAACTCTCTCAATTTTTTGAACCGAAAAAGACTATCCCCGCTGCGGTCGAGTTTGTTGATATTGCAGGGCTTGTAAAAGGCGCTTCAAAGGGTGAAGGACTTGGTAACCAGTTTCTTTCCCACATCCGCGAAGTTGGCGTTATTGCGCATGTCGTGCGCTGCTTTGACAATCCCGACATCGTTCACGTAAATAACAAAGTTGATCCCGCCTCGGATATCGAAACCATCAATATTGAACTCGCGCTTGCCGATCTCGCCTCGCTGGAAAAGCGGGCGGAACGGGCGGACAAGGCAACCCGTATGGGTAAGGATATGCAGAAAGAGGCGGCGATTGCAATGAGCGCTATTGCAAAAATCAAACCGTTGCTGCAAGACGGAAAGGGCGCCCGCAATGCCGATTTGACCGATGAAGAGCGAGCCGTGATGTACGACACGCACCTAATTACCATGAAGCCGCAGCTGTATGTTTGTAACGTTGATGAAGACGGAATAAAAAACGGGAATGCTTACATCGAAACGGTTAAAAAAATCGCCGCACAGGAGGGCGCCGAAACCGTCGTTATCTGCGGAAAGTTTGAAGCAGAGCTTGCCGATATCGACGACGCGGAAGAAAGAGCTGCCTTTTTGGAAGAGATCGGGCTCAAAGTTTCGGGCTTATCGGTTCTTGCCCATGCAGCGTATCATTTAATCGGACTCCGAACCTTCTTTACCGCCGGAAAAGACGAATGCCGCGCATGGACAATTCATGCAGGAGATACCGCACCCAAGGCGGCCGGCGTTATCCACACCGACTTTGAACGAGGATTCATTAAAGCGGAAGTCTACAGTTTTGACGACTTCCTTAAATACGGCTCTGAACAAAAAATCAAAGAAGCCGGCCGCTACCGCCAAGAAGGCAAGGAATACGTTGTACAGGATGGGGATGTTATATTTTTCAAATTCAACGTCTAGCACCTTTTGAAATAGACGGTACATCTACCGCGTTGCTACGCGAAAATTAATCCTCAACGTATCAAAGATACGCCTGCGGTTAATTTTCGTTCGCGCCTTGTATCTGCACCGTCTATTTCAAAAGGCATACGGAAAGTTATATACCGTATGTTGCTACTGAAAATCCTCAACGTATCAGAACGGACAAGGATGTCGGTGGTTCTAATCAGTAGCGTGTTTGCATCGCAAACACGTAGGTAAAAAATGTACACGGATGTACATTTTTTACCGTGCCTGCGGGTGTTTTTTGTACGCTCCTAGCATCTACCCACATCTTTTCAAAAGGCTGACGGAAAGGGGCTTTAACGATGTAGGGCACCTCTATTCCGAAGGATGCGAAGCAACTCTAACCGAGTTTTTAGAGGTGCCCTATAGTATAAATAGCTATAAGGAGTTTTTATGTCGTATGCAATTGTCGCAGAGAAATTAAAGACTGTTCCGGAATGTTACATGCAAGAAGTTTCAGAATTTATAGATTTCTTATTATTTAAGAGCAAAGAAACTTCTAAAAACGGACTTGATGAAGCAATTTCAGAAGTTGAACGAGGTGAAGTAGAAGTTTTCAAATCATTTGATGATTTTAAGGCGGCAATGGCTTGAAGAGCGAGCTTCATACTTCAAAATCTTTTCGTAAAGACTACAAAAAGCTATCAAAATCAGAAATTGAAGATACGGATAATGTAATAAAAAAACTTCTGAACAATGAAATTCTTGAAGCAAAATATAATGACCATAGTTTACATGGAAATTATAAGGGATATAGAGAATGCCATATACATCCTGATTTGCTTTTAGTTTACAAAAAATCCGTTAATGATGAATTGTTAATTGTTACAGTCTATAGGATTAGTTCCCATACAAATATATTTGATAAGTAAGTAAAAAGAATAAACAACCTCGACCGGAATACTCGAAATACAGTCCTCGGCGTTTCAAAACGGACACGAATGTGTACCCTGTTTTCCACCTTCCACTCTTTAATCGTCCTCATATCTTCACTGAAATCCTGTTAAACAATGTACGTCCTTGTACATTTGTTTGACGTCGAGTTTTTGCAAAGCAAAAACGTCGCTTCTGCATGGAACCACCGCCATCCATGGCGGATCGGTGCGGGATTTAGCTTTGTATTATAGCAGTTCTACTTTCCAGTCTCTAATCGTTCGTGTTGCTTCATCAAATCCTGCACCGATCAACACAATCTTTTTTTCATCTGCCTTATACTTTGCGGCATAGTTCTGTTCTTTTATCTGATTGATTGCATCTTCCGCACTGCCGTTACCGCTTAGCTTAAACTCGAAGATATAGATTGCTTCTGCTGTCCAAACAATACAGTCCGCAACGCCAAAACTAT
>CAJPTT010000066.1 GCA_905373565.1 uncultured Treponema sp.
AGATGCTAGGAGCGTACAAAAAACACCCGCAGGCGTACTTGTTGTACGTCGAGGATCTTCAGAAGCGGCACGGATGCCGCGCGTATTAAGCAGAAACAAGTTTGACACCGGTCAAACTTGTGTTCAGCGAAGTACACGGACGTACTTCGCTGAACGAGCGACAACGCAGATGCGTCGTATATTTTCAAAAGGTATATATTTGACAGAGGCAGGCGTTTCCAACTATACTAATCACAATATGACAATAGCCGGTCGTAATAAAATTTTAATTTTCGGTATTTGTATTGCAGCCCTCATGGTAATAGGCGGCATAAGCTGCTGCATTGCTATTGCTACGCATAGCTTGTTTGCAGGATTGCCGACAGTACCGGTAAGTACCTTTCGGTTATTAAGGATGCCGATCTTTGCATATAATAATTATGCAGCTATGGCGGGGATTGCCTCACTTCCACTGATAGCGTTGATACTGCTTATTTGTGTTTTTTTTCTTTTTGAAAAAACTCATGCGTTGGAGATTTCATTCTTCAGCCTCTTTATCTTTGCCTTGTCGGTTGAGTCGCTGCAATTGCTGTTTCCGCTCCAGGTTCGTTATCCGCTATTAATTGTTTTTATCGCTTCCATCGCGCGGATTATCTTCTTTTTCCGTTTTTTGGCATGTTTGGCGCTTTTAACCTCAAGCCTTTTTGCCCATAAGACTTTTACGCGGGAAACAGGTTCCATTGTTTTCTTGCTGTGTTTTACCGCGTTTGCATTATCGCATGCTATCCCAATCGACACCGTTCATACGGTTTCGTTTTTTTCGTTTGCCCATTCTTATCGCTATCTTCCGTATTCATTCAGCGGGATTGTCTGTGTATTGGCGGTAGTATCGTTTTTGATGGTCGGTATATACCGCAGTATTACCGAATATCGAAAAGCTACGTTTCGGTTGTTGGCAATGCTCATTGCGTATAGTCTCTTGCTGTATACCGGCTCATGGTTTTTCACCGTGCTCGGCATCGGAACGCTATTGACTGCAGGTTTCTTTTTTCTGAAAGCTATTCATCAATTTTATCTGTGGCAATAGGTAAGGCTGCGCAACGTATATTTGGATATGTTCTGTAATAGTCAACTGCACTTATGCATTGAGAAATGAGGCAAGGAAGCCGATGGCGATCGGTATTAAAAGGTTGTCATAATCTTTAAGCGGCAGCATTTCGATACCGGCGCCTGCAATGCCGAGTACAAGGCTTTTCCAAAAATTCCCGCTGACGGCAAAGGTCGAAAGAAACACTGCTGCAAAACAGGTTAAACTTCCGGCAACCGTTTTATCCTTAAAAAACGCTAGGCGGATTTTACCGAAACGCTTCCCAACAAGACTGGCAAGACCGTCCCCAAAAGCGAGCGCAAATATTGCAATTTTCGCCGTGTGTATCGGAAAGAGAAGCAGTGCGGCAAGCACTCCGCCGGCAAGTGTCAGCGGCCCTAAAACGAACCGCCCTTTATCACGCTTACGGGAGGCATAACGGGTAATATTCGTGATAAGGTAAAGCTCATGACCGTGCATACGGAGAAATTCGGAAATGCAGTAGAGTATGCTGATCCCGATAATACCGATAACCGTAGGCGTATACCACCGCTCTGCAAATACAACGGTTAAAGCAGAAGACAGATGAATGGTTTTTCTAAAAACTTCAACCAATAGTTCTTCGACAGAGGGAGCTTGAGAAAAAGTGCGGTACCGAAAACGTTCAAACCATTTCATATAATGCCGATCAATTAATTCCGATTAGGGTCAACCTTAAAACAGTAAGAGGCCTGCGATTCTAAAATAAACAATAAGGCTCACCGCATCCACAATCGTCGTGATGAGCGGCCCTGCCATAATCGCAGGATCCATGTGGAGTTTTTTTGCAAGAATCGGTAAGAGTCCGCCTGTGAGTTTTGCAATCGTAACAGTTACAACAAGCGTTAAACCGACACTGGCAGAGATAAGAATCGGTTTACCGTCCAAAAAATAAGACTTTACAAAAATAGTCAGACCGAGCAGCGAACCTACCATAATTGCAATACGGAGTTCCTTCCACAATACTTTAACCCAATCGCGCAGTTGAATTTCACCGGTAGCAAGGCCGCGGATAATCAACGTCGACGACTGACTTCCCGAATTTCCGCCGGTATCCATCAGCATGGGGATAAACGAAGTGAGTATGGTAAGGGTTGCCAGCAGTTCGGTGTAGTGTTCGATAATTTTACCGGTAAAGGTCTCCGACACCATCAGAAGCATCAGCCATCCGATACGGTGCTTGGCAAGTTTAAAAACGCCGGTGTTCAGGTAAGCATCTTCGGACGGCTGCATAGCGGCCATTATCTGGAAGTCTTCCGTCGCTTCCTGTTCCATAACATCCATTACGTCATCAACCGTGATAATACCGATCAGCCGTTTTTCCGCATCGACAACAGGCAAGGCAAGGAATGCGTATTTCTTAAAAACTGCGATAACGCTTTCTTGGTCATCGTGGGTATTCACATAGATACATTCGCTTTCAAAAATATTTTCGATCAGTTCATCTTCAGGCGCCAACACAAGCTCTTTTAATGAAACAATACCCTCAAGCACCCTGTTAGCATCGGTCACATAGCAGGTATAGATTGTTTCTTTTTTTAGCCCCGTCTCTCTGATATAGTCCAACGCCTGTTTTACCGTCATCGTCTTTTTAAGGCTAACATACTCAATCGTCATCAAACTGCCTGCGGAGTCGGGAGGATATTTGAGGAATTGATTGATGAGCTTACGCTCTTCTTCGCCGGAGTTTGCTAAAATCTTTCTGACGGCGTTGGCCGGCATCTCTTCTACAAGGTCTACGATATCGTCAAACGCAAGTTCATCCAGAATGGGCCCGAGTTCTTTATCCGTAATCGATGAAATAAAGGCGCTTTGCTGCTCGCTCGAAAGGAGTGCGAATACCTCGGCAGCAAGGTCTTTCGGAAGCATTCTAAAGAGAAACACCGCATTTGCCGCATTTTCTTTATCCAATATTTCCGCTACATCGACCGCATTCATCTCAGCGAGTTCCGCAATTAAAGCTACATAGTGCCTATTGTCGAGCAGTTCTTGAATCCGCTCCATTTCCTGCGTTTTATCTTCCATAATTACGCGCTAGTATACTTAAAACAGCCGGTTTCTGCTATACCTGTTTAACAAAGCTTGCAGGTACTCTATAATACTCTCAATGAGAAATATATTTGGATTGTATCCCCTTATGAAAACGTCTGTATGCCATTTACGCCAACTAAAGACGGCAGCGGTATTGTTCTTCTTGTTTTGTATTGTATGCTGGGAAGCGGCGGCGGAAAAACGGCTGAAATTGGGGATTGAGCGGTTGCCGCAGTACCGCACTGTTTTTGCCGGAAAGCGGGTAGGACTGATTACCAATCAAACCGGCATCGATTCCGAGGGAACGCCCTCTGCGGTGCTGTTGAGCCGGTCGGTGCAGCTTACGGCGCTTTTTTCGCCCGAACACGGTATACAGGGTAACGAACGGGAGGGGGCATCCATCGGGCACAGTACCGACCCGCGGACGGGGCTGCCGGTATACAGCCTTTACGGAAATACCAAACGCCCGACACCGGAGATGCTGAAAGATATCGACATCCTCTGTTTTGATATTCAAGATGTCGGCGCTCGTTTCTACACCTATATTTCCACCATGGCATACGCGATGGAAGAATGTGCGCGGCATAAAAAACAATTTGTCGTGTTCGACCGCCCGAACCCGATCGGCGGCGCCGTTGAGGGGAATATGCTGGAACTTGAATACCGTTCCTTTACGGGATATTTCCCCATCGTACAGCGGCACGGTATGACGGTCGGGGAACTTGCCCTTTTGTTCAACACCGAGTACGGTATTCGCTGTGATTTGACAGTAATCCCTATGGAAGGCTGGGACAGAGAAACATACTTTGACGAGCTGCCTCTGATATGGGTGCCGCCGTCTCCCAATATTCCGTCGCCCCTCACCGCGCTCGTATATGCCGGCATTTGCTTATTCGAAGGAACAAACCTTTCGGTAGGAAGAGGAACGACGATGCCGTTTCAGTACCTTGGGGCGCCCTACATCGATGCGAACCGTCTAGCCGATCAGCTGAACCGGCTAGGCTTGGAAGGGGTGCGCTTTTTGCCCGCGTTTTTTACCCCGTCGCTTTCGCTCTATACGGGGCAGCTCTGCGGAGGAGTACAAATCGCCGTTACCGACCGCCGTAGTTTTTCCCCCGTTAAAACGACAGTCGCCATGTTCTACGAACTCAAGCGCCTCTACCCTGAAAAGTTTATGATAAACAATGCGGGCAAAAAATACTGCGGATTGCATTTATTAACAGGTTGTACACAGCTCACCGATCCTTCGCAAACTGCGCAGGCCTATTTTACCCGAATCGAAAAAGAGACTAAGCAATTCAGCAACATCCGCAAGAAATACCTTTTATATTGCCGCCCGCAGGAGTCACCGAACGTTCCCAAGACGAGGTGGAAGCAATTGGACATCTAAGGAAACTGTCCAAAAACTGAAGTTTTTGGACAGCCCCATTTATATTTGTAGGTAAGTTGTATAATCCACCCCCTCCGCACGAATAAACTTAGTTGCTTGATTGCCTGCAACGGCATAAGGGCAAACGCACCCCAAAAACGCTGATGCGTAGTTGTTCTCCTTTTTAGCCGAAAATACAAATCTATGCCAGACAAACAGGAACCGTTTCGCTATAATATCCGCTATGAATTTTCGTTATTCGGACTATGACGTGATTGTCGTCGGCGGAGGGCATGCGGGAATCGAAGCCTCGCTCGCCGCCGCACGGATGGGCGCACAAACCCTTCTTATTACACAAACAATTGATACTATCGGCAGGATGTCCTGCAACCCCTCGATCGGGGGTGTTTCCAAGGGCAATATCGTGCGGGAGATAGATGCTCTCGGCGGCGAAATGGGAAAACTCGCCGATGCTTGTATGATTCAATACCGCCTTCTCAACAAAAGCCGCGGGCCGGCAGTGCAATCGCCTCGCATTCAGGCGGATAAATTCTTGTATGCGCAGACTGCGCAGTACACCCTCGAAAAAGAAAAAAATCTCCATATTTATCAAGATACGGTTGTTGATGTTATCTCCTCACAGACTGCGAAAAGCGGACTTGTGGAAGGCGGCAGCGTACAGGCGGTACTGACGGCGCGCGGCAGGACAATTTCCGCACGGGCGGTGGTGCTTACAACCGGAACCTTTATGGAAGGGAAGATCTACATCGGCGAGTTCGAAGCGGAAGAAGGCCGCCTCGGTGAAAGAGCGGCAATCGGACTCGGTACCGCCCTTGCGCGCAAGGGCTTCACAATAAGCAGGCTCAAGACCGGCACCCCCTGCCGCGTACTGAGAAAATCCGTCGATCTTTCTCAGCTGGAAATACAGGAGGCGGATGCAGTGATGCGCCCGTTCTCCTTCGACACGGCGGAAATATTCCGCCCCTCGGCAGTGTGCTATGTCTGCTACACCAACGAGCATACCCACGAGGTTATCCGGCAAAACTTTCACCGCTCGCCGCTTTTTTCGGGAAAAATCCACGCAACGGGCGCCCGCTACTGCCCTTCCATCGAGGACAAGGTACGAAAGTTCCCCGAACGCACGCGGCACCAACTGTATATCGAACCGGAAGGTCTGATGAGCGATGAGCTTTACATCAACGGATTTTCTTCGTCGCTGCCGGAGGATGTACAGGATCAAATGCTCCGCACCCTCACCGGTTTTGCCGATGCCGTAATCACTCGCCCCGCGTATGCAGTCGATTATGCGGTGGTCTCTCCGCTGCAGCTGGGGCCGGACTTACAAACCCGCCGGATTGCGGGACTTTTTACCGCGGGGCAAATCAACGGAACCTCCGGCTATGAAGAAGCGGGCGGTCAAGGCCTCATCGCCGGAATCAACGCAACACTGTACGCCCGAGCTTTCAGCCGCGGCAACGCACACCCGGCGACCTACGAACCGTTCACACTCCGCCGCGACGAAGCCTACATCGGCGTAATGATCGACGACCTTATTACGCAGGGGGTAGACGAACCCTACCGGATGTTCACCGCTCGCGCCGAATACCGGCTCAAACTCCGGCACGATACAGCTGACGAGCGGCTCACCGAACGGGCATACCGCATCGGCTTGCAAAAACAAAGCTCCTTTACCCGCCTGCAAGAAAAACTTGTGCAGCGCGGCGAGCTTATCAAACACTGGCGGGAGTTGAAAATTACCGGCAGCATTGTGGAGGCAGAGCCCGCGTTGCAGTGTCATCTCGGTAAATCCCTCGCCGACGCGCTGCACGACCCGCTCATCCCGCTTGAGCTAATCTGCCGATGCGATCCCGCAAGCGCACAGTATTCCGAGGCAATTAAAAATGCGGCGGAGCTGGAAATCCGCTATGAGCATTACATTATTGCGCAAGACAAACGAATTGATAAAATGAAAAAGAGGGAAACGAGCCGCATCCCGCCGAATTTTAACTACGATGCGGTTTCGGGGCTGTCGACGGAATCGCTTGCACGCTTAAAGCGGGTAATGCCCGCAACGATCGGACAGGCAAGCAGAATCCCAGGCATCCGGCCGTCTGATATAATGGTGTTGATGGTCGCGATAAAATAAGAGAAGATTAGTTTCTTATATTTTTCAAAAAATCGCAAAAGAAGCAGCGATATACCGATTTAGCCCCGTACCGCCATCAGCATTTCAGCATCGGCATCCGTAATCAGTCCGCATTTCAGCATATCATAGAGCTGATCGCTGTTTGTCTTACCGAAGAACAACAGGTCATCGGTGCCGAGTCCTATCGGAATTCCCGCATCGATCATCTTTTTGATGGGATGCTCTTTTAAACTTGGAATAGCGCTCAGCATCACATTGCTCATCGGGCATACATTACAGCGTATTTTCCGGTCGGCCAAAAATTTCAGCACCGAATCGTCGGAAGCAGCTCCGATACCGTGCTGCACTTCATCCAACTCAAAAAATTCAACGAATTTCCGAACCGATTGCGCATCGGAAAATTCTCCGATATGCGCTTTCTTTTTGATGTTATGTTTTTCGGCCAGTTTAAAGATGTAGCCGAAATCCTCGATACCTTCAAAAACCTCGGGGCCGTATAAATCAACATTCTTAAACACCTTGCTCTCAAAAAGCGGATATACCCATGTACGGATAAAGTCGCGGTCAAGCGTTTTGGGAATGCCGACTTCAGGGCGTATTTCAATCTGTTTTTTATATTTTGATACAAGTCTCGAAACATCGGATAAGAATTTGTCAATATTGTTGTTGTAATGCTTTATAAAACCGATATCAATTGATGTTTCAAGCCAAACAACATTGTCGGCAATCGCATCCTGTATGGACATTTCAAAAAGGGCTTTGACGTCTTTTGCCGTTTTACAGCGAGGGCGAGTATAAGCACCGATTACTTCGTGCATTTCGTCGAGGCCGGACATCTTACGAGGAAAATTCGGAATGTACACACCAGACCAATGCTTATAACGTTCATATCTCATGCTCAAGTTAAGATGATTATGCGTATCCGACTTTGGTCGCGATTTTAAATACTCAATATCTTTCATTCTAAAACCCTTTTTGCGCCTCTACTGATATCCGACATGCATATTCAGACAAGCCGACAGTGTAATTATCGGTAAATATCGAAAAATCTTGAATGTTGAAACTCGTTCTGTATTATAATTATGCCCATTATCGGCGCATCATCTATCCATTAATTATTTTGATGCCGCTGCTGGTGCCAATTCTTGAACAGCCTGCCTCTATATATTTGAGTGCGTCTTCACGGTTGCGAATACCACCGGACGCCTTAATCTTTGTATCTTTTTTGAGATATTTTTTAAATAAAGTAATGTCCTCAAGCGACGCTCCGCGTGAACCGTATCCGGTAGAAGTTTTAATAAAATCAGCGCCCGCTTGTTCAACCGCAGCGCAGACATTCGCAATATCCTTTTCGGACAAATAACAAGTCTCCACAATGACCTTTAAGTGAGCCTTTTTTGCATGACAGATTGATGCAAGCGCAGCAATTTCTTTTTCAACATAGCCGGTATTGCCTTCCAGCAGCTTCCCGATATTAATCACCATATCGATTTCGTCAGCGCCGTCTTTCAACGCTTGTTCCGTTTCAGCGCATTTCACTTCGGTTGTCTGCGTTCCAAACGGAAAACCGATAACACTGCACGTCATAACATCGGAACCCGCAAGTTCTTTCTTTACCAATGCAACATTGCATGGATTCACGCAAACAGAAGCAAAATGATATTCTTTCGCTTCCTTACACAATGCAATAATTTCCGACTCTACGGCATTCGGCTTTAATAAAGTATGATCAATATACTTATTCAATTCCATTTTTCTCCTAAAAAATAGCAGATACCTACGCAGTATCTTTTTATCTCCAATTATAGGTTAGGCAAAACCGACGACATATTCGCCATCAGCTGCTCCAGCTCCTGCCGCACCCTTGTTCCTAATTCCTGATCCGGCAAGTCAATACTTAAATCGCGCAGATAAGTAAGCAATTTAAAAATAGCCTCATTATTATAGGGGGGAGGCGCTGCTACAACAGAGTATGCCTGCCGAATAAGGTTTGCCCGTTCTTTAAGCCCCAGTTCTCCCGACAGCCGGGCAATAATATAATAAATCTGTATTCTTTCGCTGCTATTAAGGAAGATTTCGAGTTCCTCCTGCGGCAGATGGATGAATAAATCACGCAAATACAAAAACAATTGTGCAAGCCGTTCGGGATCAGCCATATTAAGGTACTCTTCAAACGAAGGAGAGTTTTTAACCTGATGTTTTGCATGACACCAGAGCAGATTTTGCTGTTCCTGATCAAGAATAAACGGTTCTTGCGCACCATTCCGTTTCGATTCATTTTCACTCTCAGAATATTCGATAAGCGACTCGACATCATCATCAATGGTAATTTCATCGCTGCTTTCGTGATGAGAATTGGATTGAACATCAGGGGCTTCTTTCGTTGATTCTTCTTCCGTTGTTTCTTCTTCCTTGGACTCTTCGATAGTTGATGCGGCAACATCTTCATCTGTAATCTCTTCAATCGGAACACTGTCGGTTCCAAGCGGAATTGCCTCATTTTCTTCGGTACCAAGGAGCGCTTCTTCCGGCGCTTCGATGACTTGAACAATATCCTCATGCACCGGTACATTCTCATTTACCGCTACGTCATCTTCTTCCGCCGCAGGGAAAGCTTCCTGCAATTCGGCAACCTGCAGCCCTTCTTCTTCTTCT
>CAJPTT010000067.1 GCA_905373565.1 uncultured Treponema sp.
GTAATGTGTAATCTTGATAATTCATAATTCATAATTCATAATTCTTAATTATGAATTCATAATTAAGAATTACTCCCACTTCAAGGTATAGGTTACTTCGGCTGTACCGTTAAGCTCTGTATCAGGAGAATCTTTATAAGTATACGCTATAACAAAATCCTTTGTTTCTCCTCGTATTAGTGTAAAATCGACCGGATAATTAACTGTAACATTCGGAATATTAAAATTATTCGGCGTATCACACTTCCATGTATCGGTATCACGATTATACTTAAATTCAATTAAGCTTTGTTGATAATCTGATAGCACTTGTGTCATATCAAGGTAATATTTACCCCACTTCATATAACCACGATAATAAATTAACCCCGTATCAAGTTTAAAATACTCGTATTTAGGCTGAATTGACGCCTGATTTTCTATCTCATTACCTGGACGCATATATTCTGTAAAATCCACTAATTTATCATCCGGCGTTGGTTTCTTCCCAGAGTTTTTAGCCCATACAGATTGAAAGTCTAATGGTTGAGATCTATCATAATACGTTGCAAGCCTAAAATCATAGAAAAAATAAACATACTTATGATAGTGCCAAGCCGCGCCTCCTGTTGGTCCTATCGTAAGATTTTTCAACTTTGCCGGTGTTACTGTCATCTTTCCCGGCGGAATATAGGCCATGTCGCACACAGTATTTTTTGCATCTTCTTCACTAGTTATGGTTATTTCAGCCATATTTATATTACCTGTCGGAATAGCTGCATCCCATTTTTGTGTTTCATAATTAGTATTACAAAATGCAAGAAACTGAATTTTATCGCCCTTCTTTACATATGAGTTTAATTCAATAGGTTTCTCATCCTTGAGAGCAATAATACGTCCTGCCTCATCATCATTTACTTTAAAAATCAATGGATACAACTCTTCTACCGTTACCTCTGCGGTATCGGTAACGCGAAATGCAGTCTTTTTGCCCTCTGCGTTTTTGTTGGTATTGGTAATTTTGCAATAGTAGTATTCGGTTTTTACCGATGAGGTATCGGCGGTAAAGCTGTAGGAGGCTTCCGTTGCCCCGCTAATAGCATAGGCATCCGAAATATCAGGGGCATCGGCAGTGTTTCTATACCACTGATACGAAAGCTCGCCCTTATCAAGAGAAACTGCTTCTACCGTCAGTGTTACCTTTGCAGTATCCCCACTCGTATTAATCGGGATAACCTTGCCAACCGGCTGCCTTACAATTCTAGGCTGCTCCGCATCAACAGCCAGTGAACCGTCACTGATTAACAGTTTTACTGCATCGGATTTTACCGTTTCGGTTTGGTTGTTGCTGCCGTTCGTATTAGTAACTTCACAATACACAAAACAATCGGTTTCCGCATTTGTATCCGGAGTATAAACCGCATTTGTAGCGCTGCTTATCGGCATACCGCCTTCGTTTGACTGTGTCGTATTCGTATACCATTGATAAGAAAGTTGCTCACCCTCCGGAGCCGGGGCGGTCTTTACCATAAAAAATGCTTTGTCCGCTGCCGTATTAAGCGGTACACGCACGGCCTTGGGCTGCCCGAGGATAATCGGCATTGCAACGGTATAGTTAGGATTCACGGTTTTAACGACTTCCGGTCTCTTTTGTATGATATTATCCCGATACGGCGAATACCCTGCCTTTCCCGGACTTCTGCCTGCCGGTTTAGTGTAAGCGCTGTTCTTTTGCGCATGGTACTTCGCGTTATTAATATTATCTTTAAGCCATGAATAGATAACCACAGAACCGTCTGCTTTTACATACCCGACAGGATCGCTCATGTAAAACGGTTCGCCGAATTGATGGTGCGCTCCTTTAGAAGGCGCAGCATAGTCTGTCCAATCTTTTGGTACAGGGGGCTGTCCCGGCACGATGGTTTGAAGCTCTGCCGGATCGCTATAATAAAAGAGAAACTTGGAGTACCGGTCTACACAGAACATGGAATTGTCGGATTTTACGCCGGCAGAAGCATCTGCAGTAAACCGGTAAAAATAGAACCGGCTGTCATTGGGGTCGCCAGCCGGAACATAGCCGTTGGATGCGCTCCATCGATCTGCCCGCGTCTTATACCGGTAGATTTTTACATTGGAAATTGCTTTAAAACCGGAACCGATGCCGGAGGGAATGTTATCAATCATCTCAGGACTACCGCTCCAGCTTCCGGGTTGGAACTTATAAGAGCTGATAATACCCGACATACTGGGCATAACGAGTACCCACTCATCGAATTTGGATGCGAGAAATCCTGCATAGTCTTCTTTATAATAATCAAACGGACTTACTTCTTCGGTAATGGTATTTACTTTTACTATATATTTTTTATTACCGTTTTTATCTTTCGGGTTATTAAGCGATGTCGGATCTTTTTTAACCGTTATGGACGTTTCCCATCCCACGTATTTACCCGCCTGCGACGGTATCGAAAGCGTTAGTTCAATAGAGCCGACGCTTCCGAATACGGCAGGATTAGGAGTCATCGTTACCGGCAGGTCGCCGAAGTCCTTAAAGACCGCAACCACATCAGTCTCCGTTATCTGTTCGGTATCCATCGGAACACCCAAGGGCTTGCCGGCCTCGTAACGGATGCCGAGTATAAAGATTGACTCCGGTTCCAGTACCGGATCGGCATCATCCGGTCTGCGTTCTCTTGTTACGGTAATAGTTTGCGAAAAAGCATAATATTGGCCTTTTTTTTCTTTTACTGATATTGTTATCTCTTTCTCTTCATCTTCGTAGAGCTTTATAGAAGGCTTGTCCAATTCTACCGGAATAGTTGTTGTATGAGGGCCGTATGCGAATGTTGCCGCTATGTCTTTTGCGCTGATTGCCGTTATCGTGTAGGGCACGGTGATATTTCCCTGCAAAGCATCTCTGCCGCAAACGATAAGGCTTTTTAGTTCCAAATCGTACGGTTCTCTTTGGGTAATACTTAACACTTTTTCTTGAACGGTATAACTTCCCGCAGGATCTGCTATTTTTATAGTAACAGGTACGACCTGTCCGGCGCTTAAGGGTATGCAGTCTCCGTTAATCGTTACCTCTACCGTAACCGCTTCCATTTTTGAAAGGGACGCAACTGCCGTTATGTCAATATCTTCCGCAGTTATCTCCGTAATTTCCGGTGGAACATTCACCGTATAGTTTTTTGCTTCGGAAAATTTTTTTATTTTATCTGCCTCGTCGGTTGGGGTGTCCGCCAAAACGGGAACGACATCCATCCCCTTGACCTGTATGCGGGTAATAAAAAAGTCTGCAGAAGAAGATGCTGCCGATCGCGGATACCACGGGGTACCGATTGCCGGTTTACAAGTTGAAAATATAAGCGCTGTTGTCGCAACAAAAAATATTAGAGCAATGGTGTTTGTAATTTTATTAGTCAAGCGCATAAGTACCTCTCCTTATACTTTAAACGTCAACCCGACTGTTACGCCGAAATCAAGTGAGTTCATATAAAATGAATTGATTGGATGATTTACTATATCAACGTCAACAGGCGGGGTTTTGAGTCGGCCGCCAACTTTTGCTACATCGATGAGCTTCTGGGGCATTGTTACATATTTCGGCTTATACACGGTATAGGCTAAAAAGCCGCCCAATACGATTTCCATATTGGAAAGGAACGGTTGATTGTACTCAATAGAGCCCTTAAACGTAAAACCGATAGGATTGATCTTTTTCATTTGCTCTTGTGTAATTAACAGCGTTCCCGTTTCGCTGGAAAAATCCATGCCTTCTTTTTTTAATTCTTTTACTTCTTCGGGCGTAAGGTTAGTATACAGCTCGTATGTAGGCTGCGGATCAAGCGGCATCTTGATGCCGGTATTGAATCCTAATGAAAGGCGGTTGCGTAAAAAGTATGAACGCACCCCCGTCGTAAAGGCCATCACCGGTGTCATGTGTACACGGCAAAAGACATCGATCCTTTTATCCAGCTTCTCATTATACTGTCCGGATATCTGCCCGGAAAAGCCTTGCCCTAAGCCCAGTGCAAAACCCCAGCCCAATCCGCCGAATATGCTGTTATCTTGCAAGTGAAAATAACGTATTGAATCAAAAATATAGGTTACATCCGCTTCGCCGGTGGTAACATACCCCAGTGAACCGCGCATACCGTCGCCGCCTAAATAATCCATATCCTCTTTGCTGATCTTCGGCATCGTCAGGGAACCGGTTAGATTCGCCTTTAACCCCAGCGTAAAACCTGAATCAAATGCATAGGCGTGGATGATAACGGCCGCCAAAAGCACTGCTGCAACAGTTTTTTTATATAAGTTCATACTTCTCTCCTCTTTTTGATATCACAGGGCATCTTAAAAAAAACCATAAAAGTTTCAAAGGTTCCCATAGCCTATTTAAAAGGTGTATTAATGGTATCGGCAGTATTATTACTTGTCAAGAGAGCGCTACTTTTTGTGTGTCAAGGACGGACGCATCGGAAATATTTTAGGCGTTTGGGGGTGTATGATAAGGAAGGATGAGAACATTCCGTTGTATAAGATAAAAACCATTTGGTAAAAAATCCCAATAGAAAGGCTCTCTTTCTATTGGGATTACATCTTCAAGTGCTGAAAAAGCGCTCAAAAGAAGGGGTTCCGTGCTTACTCTGCCGATTTTTCAGCTGACGGAGGCAGGATTTCCAATAATTCAACTTCAAAAACTAATGTTGAATTCGGCGGGATAACCTGCGAAACACCGCGTTCTCCATAAGCAATCTTAGAGGGTATATAAAGCTTATATTTTGAACCGACTTTCATCAGCTGCAAACCTTCCGTCCAACCGGGAATAACGGCATTTAACGGAAATTCAACGGGATTTCCGCGATCGTAGGAGCTGTCAAAAACCGTACCGTCCAGTAAAGTCCCTTTGTAATGCACTTTTACCGTATCGGTAGGCAAAGGCAAATCGCCGCTTCCTTCGGTAATAACTTCATATTGTAAACCGCTTTCGGTTGTCTTTACACCGTCATTTTTTGCATTTTTTTCAAGAAATTCTGTTTCTTTTGCCAAATTTTCCGCCGCTTCTTTCTTATGAGCAGCTTCGCTTGCCCGCTGTAATATCTTCTGTGCAGCAGCAACATCTACTTCTTTGTTTTTTTCGACATCCTTTAAACCTTTTACCAATTCACCGTAATCGACATCCAGTTTAAAGTCTTTAAGCGATGTTCCCATCATAACGCCGAACGCATACCCGACCTCTTTTTTCGTCGGAGGAGGAAGTTCTTTTTCTTCCTCTGTTTTTGTTTCTTCGGCATTAGCGCCTTCCGCCGGGGCAGCAGTCTCGGCTGCAGGTTGCTTTTTACAGCTTACCGTAAAAGAAAACACAAGAAATGCCGCAGCAATAATCGATAGAATCTTTTTGTTCATTTTTCACATCCATAAATAATAAAATTAGGTTTTATGACGATACTAACAATGAATAAAAAAGTCAATGTTTTATGATAGAAATGGAGAAAAAATGCGGATACTTATTGTTTGTATTATATATGCTGTTCTCGTTACGATTCTCGGCTCAATTACCGTCAAAACTTTTTTAAATATGAAAACAAAAAACGACCCGCTGCATCGGCAATATTTTGTTACAGCACTTATCTTCTTATTCCTCCTCGTCATATCTTTTATTGCAATCCTTCTAAAGCTGAAAGGCGATATACTTATCGGCAACGGTTCAGGCGCGAATGGTCTTATCGGACATTCCGATGAAACCGGCTATGGTCTTATAGGCTTTATCATCTTAATTATTCTTGGAATAACAGCAATCGTCCTCTTTGATCGATACGTTCTTAAACGAAGATCAAAAACCGAGCAAGAATACCGCACACGTCGAAAATTAGCCATGGCTATCGTCATAATTCTGATAGGAACAGTCACAGTGCTGAGATTGATTTGGTAACAAGTTGGAAAACCAATCCCCGGATGAATGGAAACCATATTATTAATAAAACAAGCACTGCCGGATTGTCCGGATATAATCTTTCATAGCAATGCACTTTCTATACATTTTTTCAAACTCTTGTTAGAATACGCCGTATGCGTTTATTCTTTTCATATTTTAAACCTCATTGGAAACTCTTTACTGCCGATCTGTGCTGTGCAGCTTTTATTGCAGCGGTAGATATTATCTTCCCTATGGCAAGTCGATACAGCATACAGCATTTTTTACCAAAGGCTGACTATGCTGCCTTTTATGTATTTATTGTAATAATGATAGGATTATATCTTATCCGCAGTGCTGCTCAGTATTTTGTAACGTATTTCGGGCATCTTTTCGGTGTTAAAGTTGAAGCGGATATGCGGCGGGATCTTTTTCGTCATATAGAAAAACAGTCATTTCATTTTTTTGATACCAATAGAACCGGACAGCTGATGTCCCGCATTACAACAGATTTGTTTGAAATTACCGAGTTATCGCATCACGGACCGGAAGACATCTTTATTTCTGTATTAACGCTGACCGGATCGCTGGCTCTTATGGCTTCTATCAGATGGGAGCTTGCACTGCTCCTGACGCTCTTTATACCCATTGCATTTTTTCATACTGTCCGCTGCCGTGTACATATTATGAAAGCATCCCGCCGTATAAAAGAAGAAACTGCTGCAATCAATACCGCTATTGAATCAGCTCTCTCTGGAATACGGGTAACACAAATATTTACCAATGAAAGCTATGAACAAGATCGGTTTGAAAAAAACAATGAGGCATTTTATACGGCAAAAAAACGTTTTTATTGGAATATGGCATTTTTCTTTAGCCGTTTAGAATTTTTTATTTCAATGTTACATTTGGTGATTATTGCTGCGGGCGGTTTTTTTATTATGCGGCAGACGATGACTCTTACCGACCTTATTACCGCAACGCTTTTTGCCGGTGCATTTTTACAGCCTATTCGCCGGCTTACTGCTTTTATTGAACTATACGCCAATGGTATGGCGGGTTTTAAACGCTTTAAAGAACTCATGGAAACAGATGATAGTATTAGCGATCATGATAATGCGGTAGAAATTACTTCAGCTCATGGAAATATTCGCTATCATAATGTTTCGTTTTCGTATCAAGATGGGGTTACGGTATTACAAAATATCAACCTGGATATACTGGCAGGGCAAACCATTGCCTTTGTAGGACCGTCCGGCGGAGGAAAAACCAGTTTATGTAATTTACTGCCCCGTTTTTATGAACCGTCCGCAGGAACAATTACCCTCGATGGGCGGAATATACAGGATATTACAGTGCACAGTTTACGGCGGCAAATCGGTATTGTTCAACAGGAGGTTTTCTTATTTGCCGGTACCATTAAGGAAAATATTGCATATGGAAACAGCGCTGCTTCTGAACAGGATATAATACATGCAGCAAAACGAGCTGAAATCCATGAAGATATTATGCAGATGCCGGACGGGTATAACACACTTGTCGGAGAGCGGGGAGTACGGCTTTCCGGCGGGCAAAAACAGCGGGTTGCGATTGCACGAACCTTTTTAAAAAATCCCCCGATTTTAATACTTGATGAAGCAACTTCGGCTCTTGATACCGCAACGGAAATAAAAATTCAAAAATCATTTGAAGAACTCGCACGGGGTCGTACAACGCTGGTTATTGCCCACCGCTTGTCAACAATCCGCAGTGCAGACCATATTGTAGTGGTTGATGATGAAGGCATTTGCGAGCAAGGAACGCATACAGAGCTACTGGCAAAAGGCGGTGTCTATGCCGCCCTCTATAACGCACAAAACAACATGAGCTAGATGTTGATCTGCTCTATCTGAAGACGGAATGATTCCACAGCATACTCATCTTACTTTTACTGTAACACCCCAAGCTTCAAAATAGGTATATCTTTATTCGGGGACTTTCATATACTATCTATAACTAAGATCATTGATCATTCCTTTAAAATCTATAAGAGGCAGTTCTAATGAACGGGCATAATCGCAAAGTTTACTGTCCCCGGAAATAAGGAGATCGCATTCTTTTGCCATAAGAAGTACAATGGAATCTGTTATGCCAAGATCATAGAATGCGTAGTGCCGGATAGCCTCTATGGTTTTAATATACAACTCGATACTTTGCTCATATATCTTTTTTGATAGAGTAATGTATGCTTGTTTGTCCTTTCCATATAGCGTATTATTCAAAAGATTATCCACCTCCGTTGCTATGTTAGGGCATATAAGCAGCTGTACTTCATTCCCAGTAGCATAGAATTGCTCAATTAGTAGATCATAGTGTTTAATTGTATAAATAGATGTTCGTTTATGCTGAGCTATTTTATGCGGCGCAATAGTTCCCAGTAAATATAAGATAAAGACGTTTGTGTCTAGAATTATTTTTTTAGGATTATGCATATTATTCGGCAAATATTTTCATCTGAGATATTTTTTTTGTATTCATATCAAAATCAATTGTTTTATAGATTCGGTCATAGCGGCGAATAAATTCCGTATCTTTTGTTATGTTGAACATATTTGTAATCGGCTTTTCTTCAGGTATTAAAAACGAAACGGTCATTTCTTGCATACCTGAATGAGGAGGATATATTTCTTCCAGACGAAAGTCATATAAATCAAATCCATATTCATTTTGCAATTCCTGTTTAATCATTTGCAAAGCGTCTCTTATGGGCATCTATCAACCTCCCGTAATTACATGGATAGTATAGCACAAAAAGAACGGCAATACCAAGTATCTGGAATATTTATAACTATACAGAGATTTTTGCTTGTCGATCTCCATATCCAATATTATATTAAACATCAGTAGAGTTAGAGACTATGTATAGAGCTTTTAATGTCAAAATAGCAGATAATGAAATGGATAGCTTATTAAGAAATAGTAATCAGCTTTATAATAATTTCCTTGATATTTATCTTTCTAATAAATTTAATATACAGCGATCATTGGAAAATTTTTTGCTACCTAATAATGCTATTGATGTACAAAGTCTTGAACAAGACTGGTTTCCAAGTGTTGATGCGCATGTTTTTATCTCACATTCACATAAGAATATTGAATTGGTAAAAAAGTTTGAAAAGTGGTTATATCAGCAATTTGGTATCAAAAGTTTTGTTGATTCAAACGTATGGAGATATGCTGATAACTTAATTCAGCAGATAGATGATACATATAGTTTATTAAATATAGATTACGAAAAAGATATAAAAACTTATAACTATCAAAATTGTCTTATTTCAAGTAGTCATGTTCATATGATGCTTGCAACTGCATTATTAAAAATGATTGATAAAATTGATTATATCTTCT
>CAJPTT010000068.1 GCA_905373565.1 uncultured Treponema sp.
TGGAAAAATGTGCGAAATTTTAAGCAAAATTTCGCACAGAAGGAAGGCAACCGCTAAAAATATTTTTAATGCGGTTGCCCTGTTTCGCAACTTTTCACTCCGGAGCGACTTGTCTATATTGTTTTTTTTGAGTATGTTATGCCGTATAGATAGGGAACCTCCACTACCTTCACCGGAGTTTTGAGCGGAATCCTAAAGCAAAAGAAAGATGAGGCAACGGCTGTTATGAATCAAAATGATGATAAAAACAAAAAGGATCCGAACGAACGGGATCCCTTTAATTTTTTTAAGTTGAGTCCCGAACCGTCAAATAACAATAATAACAAAGATCAAAAGAAACCTCGATTACCTTTTATCGCTATTATTATCGGCGTATTCGTTGCGCTGCTCATTGCGAACCAATTCTTAATGAAGCAAGATGCGAACGTTATTCCTTTTTCGGAATTTAAAGACCGCGTTGCGTCAGGTGAAATCGTTAAAGTTATTATGGGGCCGACGTACTTCATCGGACAAACAAAAACACAAGCGAGCAGTGAGCAGACCCGCAGCAGGCTGCCCTTTTTATCGGCAGATACGGGGGATGCTTATCAAACGGTCGGTATTTATTCCGAATCGTTTTTACAGCTGCTTGACGAGCATAATGTCATCTATTTAGTACGCCCTAAAGAAAATAACTTTCTTGTCGACTTTTTGGTTCAATGGATATTGCCGTTCGGCTTTATTTTCCTGCTTTGGCATTTTGTAATGAAGCGGTTTACGTCGAATCTCGGCGGACTCGGCGGCAGTATTTTTTCCGGCGGGCAGGCTCGGTCGGCAGCCGTCGAAGAAGGGAAAGTTACCACCCGCTTTAGCGATGTCGCCGGTGTCGATGAAGCAAAAGAAGAGCTGGTTGAGGTTGTCGACTTTTTGAAGTTTCCGCAAAAATACACCGAAATAGGCGGTAAAATTCCCCGTGGTGTTTTGCTGGTCGGCCCGCCCGGTACCGGCAAAACCTTGCTCGCGCGCGCCGTTGCAGGAGAATCCGGCGTGCCTTTCTTTAGAATCAGCGGTTCGGACTTTGTAGAGATGTTCGTAGGCGTCGGCGCCTCCCGCGTACGCGATCTTTTTAAACAAGCGAGGGAAAAAGCTCCTTGTATCATATTTATCGATGAGTTGGACGCTATCGGTAAGTCCCGTTTAAATTCCTTTCATTCAAACGACGAGCGGGAGCAGACGCTCAATCAGCTCCTCGTAGAAATGGACGGATTCGATAACAGTACGGGGCTTATTTTGCTTGCGGCAACCAACCGGCCTGATGTCCTTGATCCCGCGCTGCTCCGGCCGGGACGGTTTGACCGGCAGGTTGCAGTTGACCGCCCCGATATGAAAGGGCGGGAGCAGATTCTCAAGATACACGCTAAAGATGTTAAACTGGCAAACGGCATTGACCTCAGCGATACGGCTCGGATTACGAGCGGCTTTTCGGGCGCCGATCTTGCGAATGTAATCAACGAGGCGGCTTTGCTTGCAGTGCGCGGCGGCCGTAAGGAAGTTATCACGGAAGACCTCAACGAAGCGGTGGAAAAGGCCATCGCCGGTTTACAGAAGAAGAGTAGGGTAGTAAAGGAAAAAGAACGCCAAATCGTCGCATGCCACGAAACCGGACACGCGATAACGGCCGCCTTTACCGATGGAGCGGATAAGGTTCATAAAGTTTCCATCATACCGCGCGGTATCGCATCGCTCGGCTATACCTTGAACATCCCCGAAGAAGATCGCTTCCTGCGTACCGAAAAAGAATTGCTCGCAGAGGTTGACTGCCTGCTCGGCGGACGGGCTGCCGAATTTGTGCAGTTCGGTGTCATTTCCACCGGCGCCGCAAACGATCTGTCACGCGCGACCGATATTATCCGCGGTATGATAACCGATTACGGTATGAGCGACCGCTTTAAAAACGTTGCGCTTTCAAAGCGGGGCAGCGGGTACGGAGCGGGAGACCCTCAACTGGTACGTGAATATTCGGAAACGACACAGCAGTATATCGATGAAGAGATTGCCCGCATTATGGAAGAACGGTATACCATTGTCGTTAATCGGTTAAAAGAGAAAAAGCCCCTGTTGGAATATATCGCAAAGCGCTTACTTGAAAAAGAAACAATCGATAAACAGGAGTTTGACGATATCATCAAAGCGGAGTCTCAGTTACCGCGGCAGCCTGCCATCGAAGCTCCGGAAGCGTATTAACCCCTCGCACGAATAAACTTAAAGGTACCGGCAAAACTGGAGGAAGTTTCTAAAAAATTCAATTTTTAGAGGCCTTTTGATGGGCTTGCCGGTGATGTCGCGTATTTTAAAAATCCACTGAAAGCAAAAATTTCAGTTTGCCTATTGCATTATGTTTTAACGGATGCGCATATTCAAGACCGATTTTTGCGGATCCGCTAATCGTAACGGTTGCCCGTCCGTACATTGATTGATAAAAGTACGGTGTAAGCGATACAGAGCCGTTGCCTAAAAAATTCAGCATATTTTTATAGCCGATGCTCAAGTTTAATCTATTATAAAATATCGGCAGCCATGAACTGCCTGTTTGTATGTCATAACTTAGAACGATACATTCCGTATCGAAGGCAAAACCGGCATTTATATTGCTGCCGCTTGCTTTAATTGCAGTACCGGTTTGTAGATGTTCCGGCATGGACGGAAGATAGGCGCTCAATCCCATAAAGGCAGGATTGTTGAAAAAAGTATAGCCGCCCAATTCGGGGATATAATAGGCATTGTACCCGGCATATCCGCTGCATCGGATTGTAAGCGGAAGTACCGGTGTATGCACTGCGATAAGGCTTTGTACTACCGCAGCATCGGAATGCGATTCAAAATGATGTCCGTGTTTAATGCCGGCTACGGCTTCGCCCCCTGCCGTCGATTTTGCAAAAAAAGGAGTATCTAATGTAACGGTCGGTTTCAGATAAGCATACCGAAAACTTATCTGCTCTGAAAGCACGGCATCTCGGATCTTATAGTCATACAACGTTTTTTGAACCGTATAATCTTTTGGGAAGAAAGAAAATGATTCGGCCGAAATTCCTGCGTTAAGCGCTATATGCCGGTATCGGTTCTTAGTCGGTATCGGGAAAGAAGCGCCAACGGAACCTCCTACCGTTCTGTATCGAAAATGGTTATTCAGATCATATACTTTAATTGAAAATCCGACCGGTTTCGTGTTGACGGTAAGGTTTGCATGGATTTGATAAAAAAACGGCTTAAAATAAAAGATCGAGGCCGTTTTGAATGATAAGAGCGTCGTCGGATCAATGCCGTGCATGTCCAACGCAAGACCTGTTTCGTTTGCTTTTTGCAGATTGTCGGGAGGGGTAACATATAACAGGGGAAACACCCGCCACATCCATGAAAGATACCGGTATTTTTTCGGATTAAGCAGCTCAGGTTTAGGAGAAATGCTGTGTATTTCCGGCGCTTCCGTTATCTCCCGTGCGTCCGCTAAATCAGGAGTATAAGATGTATAATCGGTAAGCGTTACCTGTGCTGCGGTAAAAAGCCCTTCCGATACCGTACACAGCGTATTGTACTTTGCGTGTATGCCGGTATATACAAGCACGTCTTGCGACAGCACTGCCGGATAAAAGACGCCGCCGGAAATATCTTCTTTTAAAACTTTGAGTATATTCGTTTTAAGAGTATACGTTGCAGCGCGGTACAGCATCCCTTTTTTCGCCCACGAAAAGGTAAGCATAGTCCCTTCACGGGTAGTATTGGTTTGCAAATATCGGATAGCCGGTAACGGTTCTTCAAACAGCAGTTTTTGAATTTTTTTCGTTTCCGTATTGATAAACAAAATGTCTCGATCAATACCGTTTGCCGCTATAAAGGCGATAGTATGCTCCCCTGCATATACCGGATCATAAATCGCCGTATACGGCATACCGGGACCGGCCGAAAAAAGAGTTTCCTGTGTTTCAGTGTTATGCCTATCAATATTGCGCATAGCGGTAGTAGGCATGTCGGCAATCACCAGATGAGAATATTGCCCGTCGGTCTTTACACCGCAGATGCGATCGTTATCGCAAAACGCCGCCATTCGGAGCGAGTAGTATTCGGCAGGTAAAAACCGTTTAGTGCGCATATCAAAGACGGCAGACCGGCGTTTTTCACCCTCCAGCGATTGAACGGTATCCGTTATCAACAGCAGCTGCCCGTCCGGCGAAAAGCTCAAATGAGAAAGGGTTCGATTTGCCGTAAATAATTTTTCGGAAGTTCCGTCGGGCGTATAAAACCGAACTTCTCCTTGGGTAAAATCAAAACACGCAAAACCATAGCGGTTTGCAGCGGTAAGCATAAAGCCCGATTTTCCCGTTTCAGAAAACGGTACCGGCAAGCGTATCGTAGCAGGCGCTTGAATACTCGTAAGAAACTCATTCCACAGCGATTTCAGCGGTTTTCCGAAAATATGCTTTGTTTTACCCTGAGGAAAGATGAAAAAAGAACTATGCCAATAGCGGGCATACGATTCCATGCCGTATTTTTTTTGCAGATAGTCTGCAAAGCCTGCGCCGTAGAGGTATCCCCAAAAAGCGCCGGGGTACACATCGCGGTGCCCTGCAGCCTGTTGCCACGACGGGGCGCATCCGTCAATTTTCCCTTGCATTAGGTGATGATAAAAAAGCGGATCATGCAATCGTCCCTGTCTGCCGTCAAGGCTTTCATACGAAACGGCGGCGCCTTCATTAAATGAAAGCGGCAGCACCGGCAAATAGTAAATGAGCGATATGGCATGGGTTAATTCATGGTAAAAAACTTTGAGCATAGTGTCATTTAAATTACCGAGTGTGCCGTCATCGGAAACGGTATCGAATACTACAATACGCGGATACGGAAAAAAAGTAAAATAGCCGTTTAAACTTTCCGCTCCGGCGAGGATATATACCGGCATTCTCACCCAAATCTTCTTATTAAGGCGGGCAGCGATTTCTTCGGCATAGCGGTCGGCATATTCGGCAAGCAGTGCGGCGCTTTTTTCGGACTCTTTCGCATAAATGATATCGAAATATTCCGTTTTGTGAACCAACAGCTCTGCGGCACTGGCATACGCTATGATCCATAGCGCGTATATGATGAAAAGAACCGATTTTTTACACGAATGCATGTGGGAACCTCTAAAAACTTCAATTATAAGAGCTGTAGCGTAAAAAAAATGGAGTGTCAAGCGGAGTAAATTCATAATTCATAATTCATAATTCATAATTCATAATTAAACCTGCGTGCTTCCATAATCGGCAAAAATAGTATACAATGAATATTATTTTAGTAAGGATATCCCGTGAATACCTCAAAAAAAAATGTGCATTTATGCTTTTGCGTACAGCTTTCCATCTCCTATTTACAGCAGATTGATAAAAATGATACGGCATCGCTGTATAAAGCTTTTTTTTCCGGTATTCAAGCGGAGGAAAAGCTGCCTTTGACGATTTTTGCAGCGGGCAGCTTTTTAGAGTGGCAAAAAGGAAAGCGGCAAGCATATACTATACTGTTAAACAATATGCTTTCCCGCAAGCAAATTGAACTCTTGAGCGGAGGTTACTACCAACCGTATCTATCGTTGTTGCCTGCCTCGGACGTTATCGGGCAAATTGAAATGATGACTTCCGCCATCCGAACTCATTTCGGAAAGCGGCCTCGAGGGCTCTTTTTAACTGCTTCTTCGTGGACTCCATCGTTAATCACCCCATTCACCCGCTGCGGTATGGAGTATTGTCTCCTTGATCACCGTCTATTTCCGGCAGATAAACAACAAAACACTCAAAATAATAGTCCTTTTGTACCGGCAATTGTTGAAGATAAGGGGAAAACAATTACTGTATTCCCATATATTCCCGATGATCCCGATTTTACGACCCGTACACCGCAAGAATTTTATGAAAAATTAGCAACCGAAGCGCCTCAAGATGGAGAAATTATGTATCTCCTGTTTTTGCCGGTTAAAACCTATATAAAATGTCTTGAAAAAAATAAAGACGGATCAAATTGGTTTTCTTCCTTTATAGATATATGCAGTGAACCGGATTCGGTAATACGGCTTACCCATACCGCTGAATTGATGAAACATCGGCAACCTCATCCGCCCATGTATATTGCTCCGAATACGGTTCTCTGTGATGCCCCGACAGGAAATGCGACAAAACACACTGTTACGATACAGCGCGATGCCTTTAAAATTTATTCCAAAATGATGTATGTCAATATGTTGGCAAACGGTATGAAAGGCGATAAAGCGCGTAAAAAATACGCATTACAGGAATTGTGGAAGGCTCAAAATGCCGAACTTTTTGCGCTTGAAGCCTGTATTTCCGAATATCATAATGAATTGCGCCGTATTGCCTATAAAAAACTGCTTGTTGCCGAAAAACAGACACGGCTGCAGGGCATATTTACCGAAGGTCTTACCCGATACGATATCGATATGGACGGTTTTAAAGAGGTTTTATCTCAGCGTTCCCCGTTGAATATGTATGTGCATCATCGCGGCGGAAAAATTTTTGAATGCGATGTATTTTCCGCTTATAAAAACTATTCCGATATGCCGTTTGAGCATTCGGGCATGTTCATCGACTATCTATTACCTGAAGATATCTTGCAGCGTCTCAAAGAGGGCAAACTGGAAGCGCTTACAGCCGTATTTTCCGATAATACGTATCAGGAAACCGAAATTAACACCATTCGATCGGAACTGAAATTATCCACAGCCGGCTTGTTTAATACCGATATTGAGCAGCCGGTCTCTCTGCGCAAGCAATATACGTTTTTTTCCGAAGGAGCACAGGTTCAATATATCTTAAAAAACGATAGTCCTTTTAAGCTTTCCTCTTATTTTGTCGTTGAAATTGACATTGCGTTGGAGGAAACCGATTCCATTACGCCGTCTTTATCATTGTATGATTGTGAAGAAAATCAAAAAAAAGAGCGAAGCATTACTACCGATGTATTCAATAAAGTGTCATGGATACAACTTGAAGATCCTGAAGGAAAGATACAGTTTACAGTGGAAGCAAATGAGGTTCCGGGTCTTATCGTGATCCCCGTTTACGGTATCTGTAAAAAGGTATCGGAGACTGTAGAACAAGTGATACGCGGTGTGCGAATGTTTTTTTATTGGCAAACGGACTTAAACCCCAATTATGAAACGGAAAAACTGCTCTGGTTAAAGATAAAGAATAGAAAAACACCACGAATAGCGGATTCGGCAGCCTCACGCACTGACTGATTTTTATAGCTCCGGTAAACAACCGATGATACAACCATTCCCCTTATCGCAATCGTTTTCATTTTCTACACCTCGAGGAAGTACGTATGTATGGTATTCGGACACCATCAGGCTTCCGAAATTTCCGGAAGAGCAGGGAAGAGTAGACGCATTATACGTATGCGACGAACATACCCTCCCGCTTTTACGGCAAGCTGAAAATTTCTCCGACAAGGTGCCGCTGGTAGTATTACCGGCGGGGGATGAATCAAAAAACTTAAGAACCCTTGCCCTCATTGCCGAAAAAGCGGCCGAATATGAACTTGACCGCCAAGCTTGTTTTGTTGCATTCGGCGGCGGCGTTGTCTGCGATATAACGGCTCTCGCCGCTTCGCTCTATATGCGCGGCATACACTGCATCCTTGTACCGACAACCGTACTCGCAATGGCTGACGCAAGTATCGGCGGCAAAACAGCTATCAATCTTTCCGGTTATAAAAACCTCATCGGTACATTTTACGCAGCCTCATCGATTATCCTCTGTTTTCCGGTTATTCGTTCCTTGCCCGAAGCCGAATACCGTTCGGGACTTGCGGAAATACTGAAAACGGGAGCGCTCTACGATTCGGAATTATACCGGATGTTCCTAAACCATTATGATAAAATTACCGGCAGGGATGAGGCCTGTATCTCTACGATGATACGCCGCGCTGCGGAAGCTAAGGCTCGGGTTGTCGAACGGGACTTTACCGAACAAGGGGAGCGTGCATTCTTGAATTTCGGCCATACCTTTGCTCATGCACTTGAAAGCTTAACCCATTTTTCCGTATCACATGGCGATGCCGTTGCATGGGGAATGTCTCGCGCCTTAGCTGTCGGACTCCGGTTGCAGCTTACCGATAAAGAGTATGCAGACTCCTTCACAGCTATTCTCAACCGTTACGATTGGTGTACAGCATCTGTCTACTTTAACATACACCATGATACAAATTCTTTTGCGGATGCAATTATTGCACGTATGAAAAAGGATAAAAAGAATCGCAGCGGGAAAATCAGGCTTATCCTTCAGGAGAATATTCTCAAAACCCTAATACGCGAAGTCGACACTTCTATACTACGAGAGGTATTGCGATGATTTATTTGGATTGGGCTGCATCGGCAATTCCTTACGCTGATGAGATTGAAGCCGCTTATCGGGAAGCGACGGCAGTATTTGCAAATCCTTCTGCGCAGCACGGATTCGGAAAAGAGGCGCGGGATATGCTGGAAAAAGCCCGCAGCCGCTGCGCCGCAGTGCTCAGTGTTCCTGCCGAAATGCTCTATTTTACATCCGGCGCTTCCGAATCGAATAGTCTTGTTCTCCTTTCGTTATTAACCCGTCCTGCAACAGGGAGCCTTGTTATCAGCGCTATCGAACACCCGTCGGTACGGGAACAGGCAGCCGTGTTGGAGCACTGCGGTTGGACGGTTTTAACCGCCCCTTCCGATAAAAGCGGCTGCATTACCCCTGATGCAGTGCTGCGTACCCTGCGGGAAGATACCGTGCTGGTTGCTATTATGGGGGTGAACAATGAGATCGGCTCCGTTCAGCCTGTCAGGGATATTGCAGAAGCTTTAAAAGCACATACCGCCGGGAAACGGCCGGTGCATTTTCACGTTGATATGGTACAATCGATAGGGAAATTACCGATAGCGGATCTCGGACTTGCCGATGTACATTCCGCTTCGATGAGCGCACATAAAATCGGTGGACCGCGCGGTATCGGTCTTTTGTACTTAAAACACCCCTTTAGCTCCGGCATCCGCGGCGGTGCACAGGAACGCAATATCAGGCCCGGAACGGAAAACCTTGCGGGAGCTTGTGCGCTTGCCCGCTGTCTCGAAAAAACATATACGGGGTTTCAGCAAAAATTTGAGCGGGCAGAGGAGCTTTCCCGCTTTCTCCTTGAAACG
>CAJPTT010000069.1 GCA_905373565.1 uncultured Treponema sp.
AGCCGACAATCCGTATCGGCATTCCCCAAAGCTGCACCTCAAGCATTGCCGCCCGACTGGTATTTAACCGCAGACAGTGCCTTGTCCGCTCAGGCTGAACTGCTCCTCCGCGCTCAGTTGAAAAGCAATCCTCAAGCGCGCGTACACAACGGCGCCATTCTCGTTATCGAAAACGCAACCGGAAATATCCTTGCGTGGATAGGCTCAAACTCATATTTTGACGATGAAAGCAATGGAAAAATCGACGGCGTTACCGCGTTAAATCAGAGCGGAAGCAGTTCCAAACCGTTTTTATATGCGCTCGCATTGGAACAAGGATGGAAGCCGTCGGATGTCTTGCCGGATATTCCGATACGGTTCGGAAAAGAAGAGGCATATATCCCGCGCAACTTTAATAACCGGTTTAACGGTCCCGTCCGCTTACGGGTTGCGCTTGCATCCAGCCTCAACATCCCCGCCGTCTATCTCCTCAACGAACTCGGCATCGAAACCTATCTGCACACGTTAGAGGAACTCGGCTTTCAGACTATCGATACGGAAGGCTCGGATGTAAAACTGTCGCTTGCACTTGGCAGCGTACCGGTGCCCCTCTACCAACTGGTACGCGCGTTCAGCGTTTTTCCACGCGACGGAGTACTCCTTCCGTTGCGCTCATTTACAGACGGGAGCACTGCCGACGGCTTTTCCGCACCAAAACAGGTTTTCAGCGCAGACACCGCGCGGCTCATCTGTTCAATCCTTTCAGATTCCGCAGCGAGAGCAAAGGGGTTCGGTTTCTCTTCCCCCCTGAACACCCCCCTTCCTTCCATCTTTAAAACAGGCACGGCGAATCAATTTCAAAGCCTTATCGCCCTCGCATCATCATCAGCCTTTACCGTCGGCATCTGGATGGGGAATTTTGCAGGTAATACCGTCATCGGAAAAACAGGAAGCTCCGCTCCTGCGACGATTGCACGGAACTTACTCGTCCGGCTACACAGTCGGCCCTTCGCAGACGGTCTTCCGGCACCGGCAAAAAGCTTTGCAGAACCGGAGCACTGGCGCCGCGAATCCGTTTGCGTCCTTTCGGGAATGCCCGCCGGTCCCGCATGCCACAACACCGTGCAGGAATATCTGCCATATAAACGGGAAAACGACGAATATGACCAAGCAGGCGGTGAATGCAGCTGGCATCAAATACAAAACGGACGCTCAGTTACCGTATACCCTGAAGAATACCGGCGTTGGTTTGCGAACATCACACGGCACGGTACAATCGGACAGCCGAGTAATGCGTTAACGATCATCCGGCCGGCAGACGGCAGCCGTTTTGTCAGCAATGCTCGTTACCAAGGCATCGGTGTTCCAATCGAAATTACCGGCGGAGCGGACGATACCGTACACATTAGCTACGACGGCCGTGCTCCGATTATACTAAACCGCCCGTTTTCAGGCAGCCTTCCGCTGGAAAAAGGAGAACACCGGCTTATCGTCCGCTGCGGCGATGAAGAGGTATCGGTTGTATTCACTGTTGAATGAGTAGATGAGAGACTGTATATTTTCATGCACGGATAACTGATTGTACATTGCTGATTATATTTTCCGGCGTTTAAATCCTTCGACACGGGCGCTTGCAGGGCAATCGAGAGGGCTCCTGTCGCCGCGCACCAAATAGCGGTAGCCTACTCCGGCAATCATGGCGGCATTATCCGTGCAGAGCTTGAGCGGTGGGAAGATGCACGTTAAGCCTTTTTGTTCGGCGAGTTTTTCACGGAGCAGCGAATTTGCAGCAACGCCGCCGCCTGCGACAATCGTGTGCAGTCCCGTATCCTCAACCGCCCTCAGCAGGGAACGCAGTAATATTTTAACGGCTCTGGATTGAAAGGCTGCCGCGATATTTTCGGGCGTTTTTTCATATCCGGGATTCCAGAATTGATCGATTTGATTGATGACTGCGGTTTTTAATCCCGAATAGGACACGTCATACCGGCGACCGGATTCGTGCAGTACCGGCATCGGGAAGTTCGCAGCCTTTGGGTCGCCGTTTTTTGCCAGCCGATCGATAATTACACCGCCCGGATAACCGAAATCGTAGAACTTCGCAACCTTATCGAATGCTTCGCCCGGCGCATCGTCGATAGTACTGCCAAGCACTTCGATTGAATCAAAATCGTATACTTTACAGATAAGCGAATGTCCGCCCGATACCAAAAGACCGAGGTAGGGATAGGGAATGTCCTGCTCAAGATGCGCCGCGTACAGATGCCCGAGCATGTGGTTTACGGCAATAAACGGTTTGTTGCATGCCCATGCGAGGGTTTTCGCAAAGGTCAGCCCGACCAGCAGCGACCCCATCAGCCCCGGCCGATTGGTTACGGCGATACCGTCTATCGATTGCAATGTTTCACCCGCTTCCTGCAAAGCGGTCTTGACAACCGGCAAGATCCATTCGGTGTGCTTGCGGCTCGCAATCTCAGGCACCACGCCCTTATATGCTTCGTGAAATGGTATTTGAGTTGCCACTACCGAGCTGATGATTTTATGTCCGTCCTCCACGACGGCGGCTGCCGTTTCATCGCAGGAGCTTTCTATTCCAAGTATCTTCATTCTATTATTCCTAGCGAAAATCCGTCTTCAATAAGCGCAGGATACATTTCGGTTAAAAGCTCTGCAAGCTCAACCGTAAAGACATGGCCGATCATGATGGCAGAGCCTTTCCGTCTCGCAATACTCAACCCTTTTTTAATTTGCGTTTCCATTGCAGCGCGGCTTTTATCGTTATCAATAAAAATTGCCCGTTCCCAGACAGCCATGTTTTTCTCCTTTGCAACCTTCGCAACGACTGACCGAGCGGTTGTCCGCGAATCCAAAAAGAATATATGCTTTTCCGCTACGACATCCAAGACTGCGCTCATTGCCGCCTCATCTGCCGTCATCAGCGAGCCTTCATGATTATTCATCCCGGCTACCGGCCAAATTTCTTCGAGATTTTTTCTGACGATGTTTTTGATTTGCTCCGCAGAAAGTCCCGGCGTAACGGCGCCCGGTCCCGGATTAATATGCAGATCGACCGATTGCATCGGCTGGTGCAGAATAACCTGTTTGCCGGCTTTGCGTATCCGTCGCGCCGACTCGCTAGAGTACCGCAATCCGGGTAAAACTGCAATAGTACAGGGGAACGGAAGCCGTAAAAAATATTCGAGCTGCTCAAGGTTGTGCCCCGCATCGTCAAACACAAAGGTAAGGTTCCCGGCATAAGGGGCACGCTTACGCGGTTTTTCCGGTTTTGCAGCGGGCTGCGTCGGCTGCACTTTTTGCACGGCTTTTTTCTTATCGGGTACGGCAGCTTTCTCCGGTACGCTGTTTTTCTGCGATGCAGTGTTTTTTTTATCAGGTGCAACGGATTTTTCCGGTACGGTATTCTTTTGCGGAGCCGCATGGACCGCCGGCTTTTCTTTCTGTGCAGTACCTTTCTGTGCAGCAGAAGCGGTGCGGGACGTAGGCGCAGCGGCAGGCGAATGGGGGGCAGGTTGTGCAGCCGGTGTTGTTTTTTTTGCGGCCGACGCTTTCTCCTGCGATGACGCCGTTTTTTGCTGCGTCGCAGAATCGGCCTGCTGCTGAGGCACAGTGGAAGTTTTTTGCTGCGCTGCCGGTGTGTGGGCCGCTTCCGTTTCTCTTTCGGATTGAACCGGCTGTTGTTTCGGTTCCTCGCTTCTTATTGTTGACGGTATATCTTTTTCAACAGACGTTTGTGCTTGAACCGGCTCGGATCTTAGCGAGTTTTTCAAATTCGGCACTAATTTCAATACTAAAACGAGGTTAAAACCAAAAAGCAAGACGCACAATATCACCAATGCGGCAATAATATTTCTGCGCAATTGTTTTTTTCGGGCAGCGGAACTGCGCGGCTTTTTCTTTGTTGTTGTACTGCTGCGGCTCTTGGTTTTTGACTGCCCCTTCGCCGCGGTTTTTTTAGGTGTCGTTTTTTTGCTTGTTTTTGCTTTATCCTCTTTTACGGGCATAGGTAAAAGCATAAAAACAGCGCGGCTTAATGTCAAGCTCTTTGCCGTCTGTTTGACAACAAAGTTATCGAACAGCTCGATTATCTACTCTACCTGATGCGTTTGTCTGTAGGGCACTTGCATACTGCCTGTAAAGTATCGTATGATGCACCTATGGCAAAACGTAAAAAAAGAAAAATTTCGCTCGGTTGTCTTTTTTGGATTGTATTCATTTTATTGATCGCCGTGCTATTTTTCTTGAATAAAGACACGATTTCTTTTGTTTTAGAAAAAACAAATGCGAAAAGTATATTCTTAAAAGATAAAACCGAAAAACCGCAAGAAGCTTCACAGGCTCTTCCTGAGCTTCAATCTAAGGAAGAGCGCGACGATAACATTCCTGTAAAAGGAGACGGTAGCAAGGAACCCGAGCAAGAAGTAAACATCAAAGCTCCCTCGCAGCAGCAAAGCGACGATAAACAGCCGGAGTCGGCTGTACCTCAAAGGAATGAAAGCTCACATGTTCGTAATGATGAGCAAATAAAAAAGCCTCAGCCTGAAAATAATAGCAGGGGGAATTCGCAACAAAGCGGCGGACAAACAGCTGCGCCGAATTCGGTAACGCAAAAACCGGCTAATGAACATTCTTCACCGCAGCGCAGCACTACTACAGCTGCACAACGGCCGCAGTCTGCTTCTTCACCGGCTCAAAAAACTACTGTAACCCCAGCGAGCCCATCGGCAAAGCCGGAAACCGATAAAAGTCAACCGGCGGCGGTAAGAAAAGCGGTTATATACTGGGTTCGGGTAGATGCGGACGGAAAGCTTATTCCGAAAAGTGCAACTCGATTACTTCCTAAATCCGATGCGCCGATGAGCGATGCGCTTGAAGCTCTTTTTGCCGCTCCTACTGTAGCTGAGTTAAAACAAGGAGTACGGACGCTTATTCCGCCCGACACCAAGCTCCGCTCCGCATGGGTAAAGGACGGTATCGCCTTTATCAATGTGAGCGAAGAATTCCAGTTTAATCAGTATGGTATCGACGGGGCGTTGGCGCAGCTTTTGCAGGTGGTATTCACAGCTACGGAATTTTCAACCGTAAAGTCGGTACAGTTCCTGATTGAAGGGCAAAAAAAAGAGTATCTTGGCGCAGAGGGCGTTTGGATCGGCTCGCCGCTTTCGCGTACTTCTTTCTAACTTGCATCCCCCGTGCGTCTTTTAAAAACCGGAGCTTTGGAGATGCCTTGCGGTTTACCGAAGGGGATTTTATGCCGATATTGGAGAGTATGAAATCTTTTGTTGTGCTGGTGGCAAACGGTATTTCCGATTATGCGATGAGGCCGCTTACTCAAGGCGGTTGTGCAGCGCTCGCGTTCGCGCTGGATCGTGCGAGCCGTTTTCCCGATTATGCGGGTACCATTATAACCGCAGCAGCGGATCAATGCGCTGCAATTCAAAAATACTGCGATGAACTCAATATACCGCCGGTGCGGGTCGTTCCTGTTGCGGAATCTACCGCTGCCGCTTTTTTTAAGGCGCTTACCCCTTTTGCAGCGGAAGCCGATCATATCTTTATTGCATGGGCGGACGCTCCGTTTTTAGACAGTGCAGGGGCGTCGCAGCTCTATACTCAGCATTGTACTTATAAGGCGGAATACAGCTTTGCAGACGGATACCCCGAAGGACTTCTTCCGCAAATTGTCGCTGCAGGTCTTGTGCCCATATTGGCAGCGTTACCTTTTGCGGCAGAGGTGCCGCTTGGGCGTTCTTTCCTTTTTGACACCGTTAAAAAAGATATAAACTCCTACGACTTGGAGACAATGATTGCGCCTGATGATGTGCGGCACCTGCGTCTTGCTTTTTACGCCGATACCAAGGCTTCATGGCTCTTGTGTCGACATTTTACCGGTATCACAGCGGAAAATTATGCTGCGTACATTGCCGAGCGGCAAGAATTCCTGCGGCCGCTACCTGCCTATTACGGTATGGAAATAGTCGCCTATCATCCTTTACATTCTATTTATCGTCCGAACCTATTTCCTAAAAACTTTGATGATTCTTGCTGTATGGACTTTGAAGCCGCCGCTCGGCTCATCGATGAGATTGCCGCTTTTTCCGAAAGTGCAGTGATTTCTCTGTCGCTCTATGGGGAGCCGCTCCTGCATCCTCGCTTTGCAACACTTGTCGCGCTGATACTGAACCACCAAAACCTTTCGGTATTGATAGAAACGAGCGGCATTGCGGATAAGACAGCATATAATCTTGACTATTTTACTCAACTCGCTCAAGTGTGCAGGGATGTGCCGCCGAGGAGCGGCGGACACTTGCCGATTTACTGGATTGTCGATATCGATGCGGCAGGATCGAAGACATACGGCGCAGTTCATCAGCTTTCCGATGAGGAGGCTGAACGCTCTTTAAAGCAGGCGGTAACATTTGCGGATCAGTTGGCAAACGTTTTTCCCAAAGCAGTGTGGGTACAGATGACGCGTATGAATGAAAATGAAGCGGAATTGGAGCCTTTTTATCGGTTGTGGGAAAAACGGGAAGCGAAGCCGCTTATTCAAAAATACGATCACCTCTGCGGGACTCTTCCAGACCGGCGCCCTGCAGATATTGCTCCGTTACAACGGCATCCCTGTTGGCACCTCAAGCGGGATATGTCTATTTGTACGGACGGAACCGTTCCGCTCTGTAAAGAAGATGTTAACCGTTCGGTTGTACTCGGAAACGCTTTTACGATGCCGCTCGAAACGATTTGGGAAAACGGCCGGCGTTACTATTGCGAGCAGATACAATCTTGCTATAAGGGGGTATGTGAACACTGTGACGAATACTATACCTACAACTTTTAATGAACGGAAGGTGTCACATACCATTATCGGCGGTATGCAGTATCGAGGACAAAATAAGCCGGAAGATTTCTGTGTTATCGTCTTGAACCGAGGCAGAAAGTATTATCGTCCTTTCTTTTTTGAACAGCTGTTAGCGGAAGGATTTACATCCGTTATTTCGATAGAGTCAAGCCCCGACGCAGGCGATATGGAAAGCCTGACAACTAAATTTCCACAAGTACGCTTTTTATTCCCGCAAGAAAAACTCACCGTCGGGGAGATGATCAATCTCGGTTTTGCCGAAACGGTTGCTCCGTATATTATGGTGCTCTGGAACGATACGCGGATTCCTCCGGGGAGCTTTACCGATCGGGTGTTGGAGAAGGTTAAGCAAGAGCATTTACTGTGTGCAGCGCCTGTGCTGGCGAATGTACGGGGAGAGGCGGTGCCCAATCAAATGGTTCCCGGTCTAAGCGGAAATCGGTTTTCGACCGAGCAGTTTTCGTGTATCAAAAATAAGACGGCAACGATCTATCCCTATGATTTTATGGGAATATATAGTAGAAATAAGTGTATGCAGCTCGGCGGTTTCGATTATACTATTCAGAATCCTTATTGGCAAAACCTTGATTTCGGTTTTCGCGCCCACCTCTGGGGTGAAGCAATCCGTATCTTTACTTCTTTCAGGATTCATTATGAGGGAGAAACGCCGCCTGAAAATATCTCTACCGATGCTTCATATCGGCAGTTTTATCTCAAAAATCTTGCGCCGGAGCTGACGGGCGGATCTGCTGTGATTCCCTTCAAATTATTTTGGAGATATTTGCGTAACTCCGGTTTAAATCCGCTGCATGCATGGCAGCATTTTTCTGAAGCGCGGCGATGGGTTGAACTGAATAAGGATCGGTTTACCACCACCGCTCGTGCGCTAATAGAGCATTGGGAGCCTTTTATATGAGCGTTTATTCAGGCGTTGCCGTTGTTGTGCAGGCTCGCCTCAATTCTTCACGACTGCCGCGCAAGGCACTTTTGAACCTTTGCGGTAAGCCGCTTCTTGCCTATACACTTACCGCAATGCGGGAGATTCCTGCGGAACGGTACATCCTTGCCTGCGATCATGCGTCGAAAGCCGAGTTTGCATCGATTGCGGAGCAATACCATTATACCCTGATCAGCGGATCGGAGACCGATGTACTCGGCCGCTTTTGTTCGGTTATCAGGCAGTTTGAATCCTCGCTTCGCCCCATTACGACGATTATCCGTGCGACGGGCGACAATCCCTTTTTATTCACCGAAGCGGCAGAGGCCTCCGTTAAGCGGTTTGTCGAGTTGGGAGAACCGGATTACTTTACCTACACCGGTCTCCCGCACGGCAGCGGTGTCGAAATTTTAAAGGCAAAGAGTCTTCTTACTGCGGCGCAACTTACGAATGACTCGTATGACCATGAACATGTCGGTCCCGCGCTGTATCGATATACCGATACTTTTATCTGTGTAAAGGAAACCGCTCCGCTGCAGTGGTATGCGCCGCATCTGCGGACAACAGTGGATACACAGGAGGATTTTAATTGTGCGGAATTGATGATGCAGTATCTGCAACGGGAAAAGACAGCAATGCCTCCGTCTTCGTCCGCGGTGATGAAGGCCTGCCGGTATGCCGGTAGAATTGCCGTTTTCGTTCCGTCGGTGCGGGAAGGGCAGGGGACGGGACATCTCCGCCGCGCCTGCAGCTTGATACAAGAGCTGTCCCCTCAGCTGCGCTGTGTGCTGTATCTCCGATCTTCATCTACGTCTTCATTTGTACAGGATATCATTAAGAAGGCGGGGAGTATTGAAACCGTCAATGAAATTCCGGAGCAAGCGTGTGTGTTTATCCTCGATAACTTTAGGACACAGGCCGAAGAGGTGCGGCAGCTTAAAAAAATTGCGCCGGTCGTCGCCTTGGATGAAGGCGGGGAGGGGAGGGCATACGCCGACTATCTGATCGATATTCTCCCTACATTGCCGTATCCCATTGAGTTATCTGACGTATCGGCATCGAAACTTTCGGCGGATTCATCAAAGGCTTCAAGTTCCTCGCACTCCGCGTCGAACCGTACCGTCGATCGCTCCGAACACACTATAGATCATTCCTCACGTACTCCGGATCACTCCGAATCGGGCGAAGCGCTTCGCTCGAATATTACCGAAGTGAGCTTTATTGCGCTTCCTCAAAAGCGGAAACGGGACGGCGCTTTAAAAAAATATGAAAAGAACGGAAAATACTTTTTTCCGATTGAGAATGCAAAACTGTTGGTTGCCTGCGGTGGAGAAGATGCT
>CAJPTT010000070.1 GCA_905373565.1 uncultured Treponema sp.
GTCATTGCCTTGACCGAGGCGGCTAACTGCCGCTCCCGCGCACCGCACCCGTCTAAAAACGTTTGGGAATACGCATTTTTTACAATTGCTTCCAGCCGTTCGTTGATGGCGGTGCGCGGGAGGCCGCCGATCAAGCCGGTAAAATCTTCCGCAGAACAAGCCGACATTCCGGGGATGAGCACCCCTTGCGGCATTAGGTTAAAGGTTTTAATCTCCGGGTATTTGGCGAGCGTACTTTCAAACCACCACGCATACAACAACATCCGGCGGTCGGTTAACACCGTACCTCCGGCGTAATCTTGATGCAGCGAAGGAAAGGCGGAATATAGGCTATGAAAGTTCGCCTGCTCTGCGGAAGCAAAGCGGGTTGATCGGGTATGTACGGCTTCTTCAAAGGTGCTGCCTGCAAAGTGCGTTTGCTTGTGCGGGTAGGCTAAGTCCAGCCCCGCCATGATAACCGGCTTTGCACCGATATACCGCGCAAAATCCCACGCAGTCGTTGCAACCGAACCTCCCGCCGCAAGCGTATAGTCCTCATCGCCGTTCTGCCCTTCGCCTTCAAGATAACGAGCAAAGGGCACCGAGGAATTGGAGAAAAACACGGCACGATAACACTGCCTGAGCACAGCCGGAAAAACCGCCGCCTCGCTGATTAAAACGGACTTACTCGTGTCCAGTCCGGCCGTATGCAGGTAGTTCCAATACTGCGGATCAAAACTCAAAATAAAGTCGGGCGTAACTCCTGCTCGCAGGCATGCCCGCATCGCCGTATCGACTGCAATAATGATAAAACCTTTGCTGCTCTTTTTAACGATCTCAAGATGAGCGGTTAAACTCGGCCCGCCCGCAAGAACAACGGCGGCTGCATCGGAAAAGGCATTTTTAAAACAGCCGACCTTTGCCGTACTGCAAAGCAGACCTAAGTTCTTTACCGTATTTTTCAGCCACAGTGTACCGAAGCGTTCCAACGTTTTGGCGTTGATGCTGTTTTTCATTTTATTCCGCTCAAGCAGCGTAAAAAAAGTTTTATACCATTGCCGATACGCTTCGGCGAAAATAGGCGCTTTAAACAGTATCGTATTATTCCACCCCGTCGAAGCGAGAAATGAGGCCGCCTCTTCCGGCTGTATTCCGATAAGAAGGCTTAAGCGCCGGTGCCGGAAAAAAGAATCGAGCCTGCGTGAAGCTAAAAAACAGATAAAAACATTACTGTCCGCTTCGACGATAACCGCTTCGGCGGCGGGAAAACGTTCAATATACTGCGAAGCAAGGTAACCTAAACCGAGCCCTGCAAAAATACAGCGGCTTTGCACCTCTGCGGTTTGAAAAAAATCGGAGACGAGGATTCGACGGGCTTCTTCTTGAGGATTATATTTGGAATGCACAAAGCTGCCGTTTACCGCCAGCGTCGGCGTACGTTCCATACCTTTTGCTTTTGCTTGTAGTAATCGGTAGGCGGGCGGTACGGCTTGTAAACACTGCAAAGCCGTTTCCTGCCGATTAAGTCCAAGCCTTGCCGCCTGTTCGGGAAAGCGGGCGGTAAAGTCGTTACAATTCCGAAAGAATACCTCGGTGTCGACAGTAAAGGGTACGCCGATAGAAGCTGTTCCGGCACCGATGGAAGCACCGGCGTTACCGGTAGAAGCTGCGCCGTTATTCGAGGGTGAGTTCAATGATCATTCCTTTTACAACCGGCGTCCCCGCTGCCGGACTTTGGGTTGTTACGTAACCGTCTCCGGTCAACTTAACCGTAATATCGGTTCTGCTTAATAGGTCGAGGAGCAGCCGCTTGGGAGTGCCGCGCAAATCGGGCATCGTATCACCTACGGTTACGGGTGTTTGGCGGTGCGATTGAATGATGCCGGTATGGGTTACATTCGGCGCATTGGTTCGCCCCATGCCGCGGAAGTCGATGATGGCATTTGCCGCTTCCGAAATAGCCGGCGCGGCGACCAAAGAACCGTAGGTTTCTCCGACAGGGCGGATAACCGCCATATAAAGGATAATCTGCGGGTCATCGACGGGGAAAATCCCAATACAGCTGCTAAGGTAATCGGTGGGACTGTAGCCGCGCCCGTCCGCTTGTGCCATCTGCGCAGTACCGGTTTTCACGGCGATAGGCACCCCTTTAATCGAGGCACGGGAACCGGTACCGTCATCGGCAGCCGTCTGCATATAACCGAGCACGGTTTTGGCGGTTTTTGCCGAAACGACCTGTTCCAGCGGTTTCGGTTTATGACGGTACACCGGTTTTCCCGTCGAATCCAGAATTTCGGATAGCAAACTGAGCTTGAGCGTTTTGCCTTTATTGGTAAAGGCTGTTGCGGCTTGTACAATTTGCAGGGATGTAACGCCGATTTCCTGCCCTATTGCGATTGTGTGCTTGGTACGGGTAGACCATGACGACACCGGTGCAAAAATCCCCGCGGCTTCTCCGGGCAGTTCAAGTCCGGTCTTTTTTCCGAATCCGAATGCGTGCAGTTTTTCGGCAAAGGCTGCGATATCGGTTTTATCGGCAATCTGCGCCATCCCGTCATTGCAAGAAAACCTAATAATGTCGCGCGGTGTGACTTGACCGTGTACCCGCAGGCATCGGATCACATTTTGATCTTTTTTGTCATTGGACTGACGCGGTTTAAACGTAAACTGCGCATCACAGGTATAGATGTCGGTATCCTTTGTCGTACCGAGTTCTAAGAAAGAAGCCATCGAAAAAATCTTAAAAACGGACCCCGGTTCGTAGATAAAATATGCCGGGCGGTCGAATCGTTCTTCCTGCGTACTGGAAGAAAACCGAGCCAAATCAACCGACGGTTCGCTGATATATGCAAGAATTTCGCCCGTCTTTGCATCGGCAGCAAGAAAAATAACCGCCTCCGCCTTTGCACTCTTCATTGTCCGTTCCGCTATCTGTTGCAGCATATATTGAATGGAAGCATCGATTGTTAAAGCGACCGTATAACCGTTCCCATCGGCACCGGCAGTACCTTCGGGCGGAGAAAGGATGTTTTGCATGGAGTATTCGATACCGGCCAGCCCCTTGCCGTCGTCGCCCAAATAGCCGATCAATGTTGACGCAAGGGCATTTTCAGGATAGATACGATTTGCTATAGCTTCAAGTCGTAATCCCTTTAGTTCGTATTCCTGTATTGCATCTTTTAAGATATCTTTTTCGTTTTCGCTTAATTTCTTCTTTAAGTATAAAAAATTCGATTTGGAATCTTGAATTTTATCCAGCAACTCCGATTCCGAAATTTCGAGAATAGGCGAGAGGATATTGACAAGCCGGTTGATGTCGCCGATCAAAGTCTTATTCGCCGAGAGATTATACAATGTTGTCGCCGCAGCTAAAATTTTTCCGTTGCGGTCTAAAATAGCGCCACGTTCACGCGTTTTTTTAACAACGCGTTCTTCCGGTTCCGGCCCCAGCATAGCACGTGCATACTTTGCAACGAGGATGCCGGTAAAGATGAGCAGAATGCCGATAAAAAAGATAATGCGTTTTTTAGAAATAAAATGATTTAGTTCCATAATAATCGACCGCAGATACTATCGACCGAAACAAATCCGTAATCGCGGGAGTCGCGGGATTGAGCTGCATTGTCGCCCAGCGCTAAGATAAAACCGGCAGGTACTTGTTGTACCGCTTGAGGTAAAAAACCGCCTAAGTTTCTAAATTGTACGCGATTAAGCGCAACCGTTCCGGTATCGTCCAATTTGAGCGCCGCGTAACTTTCGGGTTCTCCTTGCGACGGGGAAATAAACTGTAACGATGTTCCTTCCGTTTTTACACAGCGTTTTACAACAAACCGCCCGTCTATATGATATAGCACTGTGTCCCCCGCCTGCGGCATTTTCCAACGGAAAAGATATCGATTCGCAGCAGGGAGCGAGATTCCATAGGCCAGTTTCCATATAACGACAAGCTGCCCATCGGACAAGGCAGGCTCCATCGAATGTCCCGAAATACGCCGTATATCTAAAATATAACTTTTTAAAAAGAGCAGGCTACCTATAAAAACAAGGCAGCACAGTATTTTCTTTTTCACCGACTAAAGATAGCAAAAAAACAAGATTTTTTCCAGCGGTGAGCAACAGAGCTATCGGTCTTTATCTTATTCACCGAACTTATTAAAGTAACCTTGAATAAAGATAATCGGCGTGCCTTTATCGCCGCTTCCGGAAGTAAGGTCGCACAGCGAACCGATCAGGTCGGTTAATTGACGGGGAGTAGTGCCCTGCGCTTCTTTTTGATCGATCTGAAACGAAAGCGCGTTCTTTTTGTGCTCGCTGATATAGTTAATCATCGCTTGGTACTGCGCTTCATCGGACAAATTTTTAAAGTTATTGTCGGCCAGATATTTCAGTTTTACCTCATGCGGTGTGCCGGACAATCCTGCGGTAAAGCCGGGGGACACAACGGGATCGGCAAGTTCCCAAATTTTTCCGACAGGGTCTTTAAAAGCTCCGTCTCCGTATACCATCACTTCGACTGTTTTTCCGGTTTTTTCTTTAAGCATGAGCTGTATCTTTTCTACCAATGCTTGGCAATTGTTCGGAAAGAGCTTTATAGAATCCTCCGTCGCCTTATTCGATCCGAGCAATCCGTACCGGCTGTTATATCCGCTGCCGTTAACAGGGTAGGACAGTACATCGTCAAGCCCGTACACGCAGCTTGCACCGTGTTCCTTTAGCCGTCGCTTTGTATTTTCTCGTGTGTGAATATCACAGGCGAGTACGTATTTTGTTGCGGAAAGAACGGCGCACGGATCGTTTGCTAATAAAATAGAAGATTGCGTATTGTATTTTTTGATAATCGAATTATAAAAAGAGATATAATCAATGCCGGTAAACGGGTGTTTATATGCCCCGAAGCGCTCTGTAAATTCCTCCGCCGTAAAAGTATCCTGCCATGGGTTTACCGATTCCGCTTTGCCCGCATCAGGATCCATCAATCGGTTTCCCACCTCGTCGGAAGGGTAACTCAACACAACCGTCAGCCTGTTTCCGGCCTTTGCGATACCCTCCAAGCAGATCGCAAAACGATTTCTGCTCAAGATAGGAAATACTAAGCCGATGTGTTCGGTTCCGAATTTTGCCCGTATATCAGCAGCAATTTGATCGGTGGAAGCATAATTTCCTTGCGACCGTGCCACAACGGATTCCGTTACGGCAAGAATATCCCGATCGTGGATGGAAAACCCCTCCGCCTCTGCCGCCGATAAGAGCGTATCCGTCGCTATTGCGGCAATATCGTCTCCGGCATGTACAATGGGCGCTATCAGCCCCCGCGAAACCGTTCCAATCTTCTGAGGCATAATCTTCCCTCCTCTTATTTTAACCGGGCGGCAGCCGTTTCGGCCTTTGCCCTGCTCGGATAAAGCTCTACGCACGAGCGCTGCAGCCATCCATCCGTAAGGTGTACCCACAGCTCGCTTGCCGAATTTTTTGATACGAATTCCGTTCCCATAACCTCGTATATCTCTCTCCGCCGTGCATGGTTGACGATAATGCCGTTCGCGCCCGGGCTATCTTTTAACGAAATATACGTCTCGATAATAACGGCAAATCGGTCGGCATCATTTACAGCCGAATCGGACGGCAGCGTAATTGAATCCAAACTTGCATACCGCGTACAGGAGAATAAACAGAACAACAGACAAATGGTAAAAATATTGCATATTACGGCGCTGCCGGTTCGTATCGCATTTTTCACGATTATAGTCGATAATTTTATAGCCGATAAAATTTTCGGAGTTCGGGGATGAACAGCATATCAGACGGAACTACCGGAATGTTCTTCAGTTCGTCAATCGAAAACCATTTTAATTCGGAATGTACGGAAGGAACACAGGTTTGACTTTCGGGAATAATTACTTCGTAAGCAAAGAGGTCAAAATCGCGGTGTTCGTTTTGAAAATGCTTATGCGCAATAAATTGCCCGACGGATATGCAAACGGCAAGCTCCTCTTCGTATTCACGGATTAACGCCTGCTGATGCGTTTCGCCTGCTTCACACTTTCCACCGGGGAACTCCCAATGTTCTCCGACATCACCGCCGGGCGTTCGTAAGCCGAGCAAAAACTTGTCCTTATCCCGGACAATACCTACTACGGATTGACGCATAAGCTATAAGAACAATACCTGCGAAAAAAGCAGGTGAGTAACACCGGCAAATAGGCAGAAAAAGCCGATCGGTTGTTCAAAGGTGAAAATACGGGTAAAGAATGGGGGGAGTGTCAGCTGATTTTTGGAAGCTTTAAGCCAGCGGTCAAAGAATATGATACAACCGAGGATACCCGAAAGCGCAGGGATAATATCACCGACTATCGGAGTGTTCCCCGCGACCGGGCTAAGAAGTTTACATACGGCTGAAATGCCGGAAAAAATTAGAAGCACCAGTAAGAATGTCGGATCGTTTAAAAGAGGATATTTGATGGTGTAATCCTCTTTGTCTTTTGCCGAAAGGATTAAAATCCCACCCATCATAAGGTTTGTAGTGACGGAAAGATAGTAAAATGGTAACATTATGTGCCCCCGTAACGCATATTGAAGTCTTTTTAGGATACTTTATTTTAAAAAAAAAAGCAATTCATGCCCAACCATATCGGGATAAGGCGACGCCGAAGGAGATTGAGATTAAGGAACAAACGCATCAGATAGAGTAGATAAAATCGCAGAATAATCGCGAGGATATTCAAAAAGAGTCTGATGTGTTTGTCCTACAGTCCTAATCGATAAAAGTTGCTTCAACCATATAACGGAAGGAATCGCCTGCAATAGAATGTTCTTTTTTTTCAATGATAAAAATCAGAGCGCGAGAGGAGTCATCCATCAGTATTTTCTTGACGGCATAATCTTTAACGCCGCTTCGCACATAATCGGGTCGACCGACATCTTTTTTCACTTTAGTCCCATTCGGTTTTGTTTTTTCTACCGTTAAATAGAATGAACTTTCCGTTTTTGATTTTTGTGTAGTATTGAGCACAACTGTATATTCGTCACTTGTTTGGAAGTCGCGAAAGAACAAGGTTTGATGTCCTTCCGTCGATTCGGTTTGTGCATAAAGAATCCGTCCTTGACGGATTTCGGAAATATTCCATTTACTCAGTGAAACCTGCGCCCTATTTTGCAAAGCTAAGAATGTCGATTTACTTTCTTTTCCTTCCGTTTGCTTCGAAGGAGATGTCCTAAAAATACCGTTCGGAAGAAAGGTGTTAGTCTCTACATCGACGGCATAAATTTCGGCATACGCACGATAGGTTTTATCCTGTAAGCCGTATTGACCGAAAGCAAACTTTGTTCCATCGGCGGAGAAACCTAAATTAACAAAGTTTGCAAGATCGCCGGCATAAACGGCAGTCGTAAAGGCAACCATTACAATTATCGTATAAAGTTTCCGCATAATAACTCCTGCGCATGAAGAATCAGTTAATAACATTTCTCTACTCTTATCGGACGATAACATACAAACTTTAAAAAGGAGCAGTCAAACAAAGGTATAACTTCGGCAGCCAAATAAGGCTGCCTCGTTAACCGAATGAGGGGATGTTTCAAAAGTCGGTTACTTTTTGGACAGCCCCGTCCCCTTTACAGAACCGGATATTAGTCATACAGTAGCAAGGATGAAACTGCTCCATACCGCCGACCTGCATTTGGGAAAGACGCTGCACGAAACGCCGCTGCTTGGTGTGCAAGAAAAAATGCTGAACGATATTCATGATATCCTTACACGGGACGACTATGCAGCGCTGATTATCGCAGGTGATGTGTATGACCGCGCCATTCCTTCGGCGGAGGCGGTTTCGCTTTTCAGCCGGTTCCTTGCACGGATACGGGAGGATTGTCCCGATACGGCGGTGTTTATCATTCCCGGTAACCACGACTCCGCGCAGCGGCTCGCCTTTGCCCGCGAGATACTGCAAAATCAGCGCATCTATATTGCGCAGGATACAAGCAGGCTTACCGATCCGGTGATTCTTACCAAGGGCGCGGAAAAACTTGCGGTATACCTGCTCCCGTTTTTAAACTTCGGCGCCTTTTCGGAAGAAACAAAAGAAGCGTATCACACGGCAGGGGATTCACAGGCGGAAATGGCGGCAGTTGCGTCGCACATACTGAAACAAGCGGTACGGCCGGATATACCCGCACTGTTAGCGGCGCACCTTTTTACCGTCGGCGGGCAAAGCTCTTCCAGTGAGCGCACTTTTATCGGTACCGCCGAATATGTCAATCTCGACCTTTTTTCTTTTTTCGATTATGTTGCGCTCGGACACTTGCACCGCTGTCAACGGATAACCGACAGAATGTATTATTCGGGTTCTCCTCTCCCCTACTCCTTTGATGAATCGGAGGATTCCAAGTGCGTCCTTTCGATAGATATCGACTGCACGCCGAAACAAAACGCTGCCGAAAAGAAAAACAAAGCGAAAGTTAGTGCAGAACTCTTCGATACTGAGACAACTAAAGCTCATGCGGAGCTTTTCGATGAGGAGATAACAAACTCCCGCACGGAACTGTTTGATACGGAGAACCTACAGCCCGCTATAGACGGCGCAAAGGCTCCGCTCAACATTGAACGGATACCTATCATTTCCGAACGCCCGCTTAAACGGCTGGAAGGCAATTTTGAAGAGTTTTTTACCGGAAACCGTTACGACGAATGGAGCGGCTGCTATCTGGAAATCACCCTGAACGATGCCGAGGTTATTGCGCACCCGATGCAGCTGCTGCGGCAGAAATTTCCGTTTTTGCTGAGTATCCGCCAAAAGAGTTTTATGAATCGGGAACAGCAGGACGGGGAAGAACAGCTGACTCTCCGGGAACGGACGGCTGAAGACCCGCTCACGCTAGCCGAAAATTTTAGCCGGTTTGAAATCGTCATTAACGGTGAGTCGAACCAAATGAAGCAGGAGCTTTTTGAACAGCTCTGCAAAGAAACCACGTATGAGACCTAAAGAACTGATACTGCACAACATCGGCCCTTTTACCGGCGAGCATACCGTCAACTTTGACAGCCTCGGCTCCCTCTTTTTAATTTACGGACAAACCGGCGCCGGAAAGACCACGCTCTTCGATGCTATTTCCTACGCCTTTTACGGAAAGC
>CAJPTT010000071.1 GCA_905373565.1 uncultured Treponema sp.
AGACAAAACTGAATGCTGCAGCGAAAAACAGCAACTTTTTATGCGAACCGATAATGCAGTAAATAAAAAGAATAAGCGCAAGCACCCCTTGTATCGGGGCGTATGGAATAGCCGCTTCAAGAAAGAAGGGAACTCGTTTACCGTAGAGTAAGAAGTAGAACGAGAGATACTTAAAAAGTGAAGTATACGGAATATAAAAGAACCGATAGCCACTGCCGCCATCACCGAACCATCGACTATAGCGGGCAGGGTCGGTGAATGGAAATCTTTCATGCTGTATAGTTCCTAAAAAAGAAAACCGGTTTGAACTGCCAAGCCCCGATGCAATTCCGGCCATTCCGGATTCATCTGCAGCAGATATATACGGTACAATATCTACGGCAGACGGAAATACCGCTATCCGGTACCCGTTCCATACGGATCTATAAAATCGGAGCGGAAAAGCAATAAAAAATAAGATAATTCCGGTTGCGATGAACGCCGACAAGAAATACAAAAAACCGTTCAGCCGCTTCATGAGTTATACTGTATAATAGAGAGAAAAATAACTTCCGATTACAATACCGACGATGATACCGGCAAAAACTTCAACGGGGGTATGGCCTTGAACTTCTTTAACGGGTTTGAAGGGTATGTTCATCGTTTCTGCCATTTTGGCACCTACTTCATTTAACATTTTTGCTTGAAGTCCGCTTGAACGTCGAACACCCATTGCGTCCCTAATAACGATCATTGCAGAAAAAATTGAAAAAATAAATAAATCCGAAGAAACACCCTGTTTAAAGCCGATAGTAGTAGAGAGGGCTGTCACAAGAGCAGAATGACTTGACGGCATGCCCCCCGTGCGCCATATCAGCAAATCGAAAAAAACCGGCAGCGAATGTACTGACGACCCGCAAAAACCGATAAATGTTTTAATAAATTGACTAAGCAGCCAGCTTGTAATAGCCGCCAAAAAAATCGGATTTTGAACTACAATCCTAACCTGTGTAACGAAAGCCTGCATCTTGCTGACAGTTTTGTATAATTACCGGCTTTTGTCAAGACAGGTGTTCGGGTAAACGCATCAGGCCATTTTTTCATATCCGCCATGGATGGCGGTGATGCTAATCAGCAACAAGTTTTTCGCTAGAAAAACTTGACACGAACATTGTACAAGGAAGTACAATGTTCGTGTTCCCCGCAGAAAAATTGAGACTATTCGACCAGAGTTGAACTTCTTCGCGGTTCAAATGGTCTCATAGTCTCAATTTTTCCGCGATTTTTATCTAGTCTACCTGATGCGTTTACCCGGCCGTCGAAAAAATATGCGAAATTTTCTCTAAAATTTCGCACAATAAGGAAGATTATATTTTTTTCTCTATCCAACCTAGGATGTCGGCTTTTACTTCTTCTTTATTGATCTCGTTCAGGATTTCGTGTCGGGCGTTTTCGTATAGTTTTAAGGTTACATCCTGTATTCCAATGTCCTGATATATACGGTATAGATTTTTCAGCGTTTTGCCTCCGTTTGAAACGGGATCTTCTGCACCGGCGGTAATTAAAACAGGCAAATCAGTCGGAATGCCTGTTAAAGCCGCCTGCGTATGAAGCCTTTTTAAGCCGCGCATAAAATCCTGAAAAAAGCCTGCCGTGCAGATAAAGCCGCAGTATTCATCATCGATATATTTTTTTACTTCTCTTTCATCCCTCGAAAGCCAGTCAAATACGGTGCGAGGATTTTTAACTCTGCTGTTATACGAACCGAAAATCAGCGCATTCATAAACTTAGTGGCGGACTTTCTTCCCTTAAATGCGCAGTTGAGGTTTGCAAGCAGTAAGGCAACGGATACGCTTGGATTAGGGCCTGCGGAACCGATTAATGCCGCCGCTTTTACCGTTGCGCCATACCGTTCGATGTATTCCTGCGTTACAAACGATCCGAATGAATGGCCGATAATAACGACGGGAAGACAGGGGTATTGTTTTCGGATTTCCGCATTGATTTCTTTTTGATCGTCGACAACACGTTCGAAGCCGTCCCCATCGGCAAGGTATCCCGTCAATCCGTTTTTTTCGCCGGTTTTTCCGTGTCCGCGGTGATCGGAAGCAACCACGACAAAGCCTCTTTTACAGGCTGTTTTTGCAAAATCATTGTACCGAAGGGCATGTTCCGCCATCCCGTGTACGATATGGAGAACGGCTTTAGGCGCTTGTTCGGGAAGCCATGTATACATGGCAACTGAAGCGCCGTCGCTCATTGTCTGATATACGGCATTCATAGGCTTTATCTCCTTCAGGGCAACCGCTTAAAAATTCCGGTACGATTGCCGTGGATGACCTCTTTATCCTACCACGTTTCGCGGCAAGCGGTCATAATGCGCAAGGCGCGGTTGTAGTGTACGGCTTGCGGTTCAAGCTTTTTATCCGCTTCGGGGCAGGGGTCGAGCCGATCTTCTTCAAGTTCATCGATTTGCTTAATCTTACCCTGTATGTAGTCGGTCAGTATCTCCTGTGTAACTTCCAGCCGCATCAACATTGCACCGAAGCGGTGATCCAGCACTTCCGAACCGAATGCACGGCATTCTTCCGTCCATATTTTTCGCCGCGCCTTTGCCGTTTCGGACAAAGCGGCTTTTAACGGTTCTATCTTTTTTTCAATTAACGATTGCAAGGCTTTTTTATCCGCCTTCTTATAGGCTTCCCAAATATCCAAAGGGAGCCGCCACTTATAGTAAAGCGTTTTCATCATCAGCGAGTAAAATTCGGCGATGTGCTGCTGCAAGAGATTATCCGTATTGGCGGCATCTTCGGCAAAGGCTTTTTCGAGTTTTATATAGACGGCATCCATATCGGTTGTCAACGTTTGCACGTAATGCAGAAATTTTGAACCGAGCAGATCCTGATATAACAGATACTTTGACGGTGTTATATCATAATTATCGCCGGTTGTTCCTTCAAACAAATCCGGTTCGCCCTGCCGCATCCATTCATCAAAATTCATACCGGTATAGAGCTCCAAATACTGCGAAAACTCCTCTTGACGATACTCGGCATAGTAGTCAAGATAGGCAAAGAGTGTCAAACCGAACATGCAGGTATAGAACGGCGCCTCGCTGCCGTCATCGCTCCATGCCGTAACAATCACTTCTTTGATTATTTTCTTTCGGCATGCTGTAATGGCGGCAAGTGTTGTTTCGAGGGTTTTCTTATGATGCGGTATATAGCCCGTCCACCGCCATGCGCCGCCGGCAAACATGGTCTTTTTTGCCATCGAGCGGAACAGTTTAAGTTTGTCATAGTAATGTTCGGACGAACAGCTATAGTAATCCCAGTACATTAGTCCCACATGATCGGGTATAAACGGCACAGAGCTATCTTTACTCTCGGAATAACGGTTAAAAAACATATCATCCCAAACGATAGGTTTAAAACCGTATTCTTGGCAAAGATTTTGCATAAAAGATAAATGCTCCTGCATAATATCCGATTTGGTTTTAAGCCCGTTCTCATCCAAATAGCGGCCGCGGCCGAGGTTATAGGCTTCATCCATGCCGATATGGATAATATCAGTGGAAAAAGCCTTGCGCAGCGATGCAATCATCTGTGTCAGCAAGGCTTGGACTTCGGCATTGCCGACATTAAGAATGTCGTCAATATCCTTGTATTTGTATTCAACCGATTCCCACACAAAATATTGATTAACATGTGCAAGCGTTTGAATACACGGCACCAGCTGTACGCCGAAAAGCTGCGCATAGCGGTCGACTTCCTGTAAATCCTTTATGGAATACCTCCCGCGTAAGGCGCCGAAGTAGGGATCGCCTTCAACCTCGTACACATCTTCCATGTACAGCATAAACCACGAATGCCCCATAAAGGCCATTTCGCGAATAAATTGCTTAAGCATATCGATATGTGCAACGGCATTACGGGAAAGATCGAGCATCAATCCGTTTTTGCTAAAAAAATGCTCAATGCGAAATTCCAATAAACATTGTGCGTCCCGCCTTGAATACAGCTTTGAATCCTCGATTGTTTGACTTTTAAGCAGCAGCATCGACAGGGCAAAATAAAAGTGCGGCGCAGAGTCCGCTTCAATTTCGCATACGCCGTCCCGAAAGACGGCTGAAATATCAGTACCCTTCGTTTTTCTGAACATAACGGGGATACCGTCTTCGCTAATCCTCAAGGGATAGCTTTTCCGCAGTTCCGCTACTGCGAGCGTCATTTGCTCATCAAGCTCGGATAGATTGAGTTTTAAAGGTTTTGTTATCGTACACATATCGTTTCCTTATCAGTAACCCTGTTCGAAAACGTAATTATCGGACAGGTCGAGTATAAATAATAAGTTCTATTATATCACAGTTGCAACGAAATGACAGTATTTATTCGTGCGGAGAGTTTAATACCCCGATGCGCTGCCGCGTATCGGAAGGCTTCAAAAAAGTTACAGACAAGAGTATAATCGACATACTTATACAATCTTCATATACTAAGTAGGAGAAAATCCGGAGGTAGAATACCGTGAAATTTATTATTGATAAAAGCATCGTTGCGCTTGGAATTAACAGTGTTGTAATTGGCATTGCAAAAAATATAGACCCGCAGGCGCCGTTATCGGATTCGTTTTTAAAGAAGCAAAAAAAGATGGAAGACTGGGCATTGCAATGCGATGTTGAGGCGGTGTCGAATAATCCGATTACACAAGGGTATGCGGATATGCTGCAAAGCGTCGGACGCAGTATCAAGAAGTATCCGCCGACCGTTCCGGCATTTATTCGGAATATTCAGCGACGCGGTTCTATGCCGCATATCAACAGCGTTATCGATATTTACAATGCCGAATCATTACATTCGCTTTTGGCGATAGGCGGACACGACCTTGATAAGATAGACGGGCTGATAGAGTTTACCGTCAATAAAGAAGATGGCAGTTTTCTTCCGATTTCATCTACGGAAAAGCACGTCGCCGAAACCGATTACGTGTACCGCGATGCAAAAGGCATTATAGCATGGCTTGGTGTCCGCGACGGGGAACAGTATAAATTTGACGACGGAACAAAAAATGCGATTTTTATTATCCAGGGAAATGCCAATACCTCCGTAGAAATGCGTGTAGAAGCGCTCAAACGGATCAAAAGCGATTTAGCGGAATGTATGCCTCGGTTGGAGTTTGAAATACAGGTGATCGAGGGGTAGGCGAGAAGCCTCGAACATATTAATTGGTAATGGGTAAGGGAAGGAAAGACACTTTTTTCGGATAAGAGTTTCTTACCTCGCAACTTCGTTGGTTGTTACCGTCCATTCGCCCCATCCTATCTTCAAAATAACCGCTTAGAGTTATCACCCTAAGAAACCGCCTTTATCTCAAAGACTTTTGCCTTTACAAAAAGTGAGATTTTTATACTTTTCGTACTTAGGAAACGGGTTTTTCTTTTTCTTGATTCGTGCGGAGGATTTCATACCCGCCGTCCTTGGCGGAAATGATACGTCGAGTATTTATTTCAGTAGCGGCATGGATGCCGCTGGTTTAAACAGAAGCGATGTTTCAGCGTCAGCTGAAACTCGCCATCAAAAGTGTACACGGATGTACACTTTTGATGATGCGACAACGCAGATGCACCGTATATTTTCAAAAGGGGACTGGAATGAGCGAGGAAGATTCTATATACTGATCCGATGGATGGGACAAATTCATTACGGCAAATTCAAAAGTTATTTAAACAAACCCTCTATTCGTCTAAAACACCGTTAAGCACTATCAGGGAAGAATACGATTCCTTTTTTTATTCTCCTTATCTGCCGAATAATACGGATATAACACGAGATACGATCGGTTCGGTACCGGTAGAAATTCTGGATCCGGAAGTCGCAGCGGCGAACCGTGTCATCCTTTATGCGCACGGCGGATCATTTGTAAACGGCTCGTGTAAGGCCGCTCGGAATTTTTGCGCTTCATTTGCTCATGAATGCGCGTGCAAGTTGTTTTTACCGGAATACCGCCGTGCACCGGAATATCCTTTTCCTTCCGGCTTGGAGGACATGTTCATTACATATAGAGGACTGCTGAAAAAATACGCTTTTTCTCCGGCGTCGGTCGTTATTGCAGGAGACGGGGCGGGAGCAAATTTAGCAGTCGCGCTTGTTCACTATTTAAAACAGAAAAAGCTGCCGGAGCCGGCAGCACTCGTGCTTATTTCTCCATGGCTGGATGTTTCATGCTCAAATGAAGAAATGCACACATTACAAAAATCCGATAAATTCTTGCTGAAAGAGTCGCTCATGGCAGTTGCCGGACGCTATACGACAGTTGATAATTTTCAGAAACCGCTCGTATCCCCGTTGTACGGTTCCTTTACGAACTTTCCGCCGGTTTTTATCCAATGTGGCGGTAAGGAAATACTGTCGGCGGATGCAAAAGCGCTTGCGCAGAAGCTTGAAGCAGCCGGCGGCCAAGTCCGGTTGGATATATGGCCTGAGATGTGGCATTTCTTTCAAGCGATGGATGCACAGGCAAAAGAAGCTCACTTAGCGGTAGAAAAAATAGGGCAATGGGTACAGTCTCTTTTTATTGAGGAAGAATGAAAAAGATGATGGAATTGGTAGCCCCTGCCGGAAATCTGGAAAAACTGCACTATGCATGGGAATACGGAGCGGATTCCGCCTATATCGGCCTTAAAAACTTCTCGTTACGGGTAAAAGCAGATAATTTTTTTACCGACGAATACAAAACCATCAGCGCACTGAAAGAGCACTATGCAAAACAGGGAAAACCCAAGAAGCTGCTCTGTGCACTGAATATTTCTTTTCATAATGAAGACATTAAGGCTTTTTTAGCGGAAGCCGATTATTTTAAGCTTTACCCCATCGACGCCTTTATTATTCAGGATATCGGAATGGTTTCCGTACTGCGCAAACATTTCCCCGATACGCCGATCCACCTCAGCACGCAGGCAAACTGTATCAACTATGAAGCGGTGCGGGTATACCGCGACTTGGGATTTAAACGCGTGGTACTCGGTAGAGAGGCATCGCTCGCCGATATTGCCGAAATAAAAGCGCACGTACCGGAGATGGAGCTTGAATGCTTTGTGCACGGCGCGATGTGCATTGCGTATTCGGGGCGGTGCCTTATCAGCGCATACCTTACCGGCCGCAGCGCGAATACCGGAGCCTGCACCCACTCCTGCCGCTGGGACTATTCGCTTGCCGTTGAAGAGAAAGAACGCCCGGGTGAATACTTTCCCGTAGAAGAGGGCGAAGGCTATACGGCGCTTTTTTCGTCTAAAGACCTCTGCATGATAGACTACCTTACCGACCTGAAAAAGGCGGGAGCCGATGCGCTCAAAATAGAAGGAAGAATGAAAAGCCTCTATTATACTGCGCTTGTTACCCGCGCCTACAGAAAGCGGATCGATGTCTTATTCGGCAAAATCTCTCCTGCCGAAGCGGAGCCATTTGTGAAAGAGCTGTACAATACGGCGCACCGTGCATTCGGTACCGGCTTTTATTTTTCAAAGGATGATGCAAATAAAACAACCCGCGGGGAATCCAAGTCGCCGTATAATATGGCCGGTACCATCGGGAAAGAACTCGGTAACAACCGCTATGAATTCATATCGATGAATAAGATTACCACAGATATGCCGCTTGAATATATTGGCCCCGACATCTGCGCAATCGAAGACCGCAATTACACTCTGCTCGACCCCGAAACCGGCGCCGCCCGCGACTGGGTATGCCATGGCCATCCCTGCATTATTGAAACGAGCGTACCACTTCGCAGCGGTTTTATCGTGCGGGCAAAGAGCCGTGAAAATTCGGAAACGATAGAATAGTCTATTTTATTCGTAAGATATTGTTAGAAACGGTTGACATTTTAACTAAAGCTTGTTACTATAAGAATACATTATGCAGCTATGAATCAGTGATATGAATAGTAGATGTTATTCCCTCCCAAAATAAGTGTTAGAGCGGTCTTATATGTCCCCATAAGGCCGCTCTTTTTTTATTCGGCAGTATCCACAGTAAACCTGTTCGACAACGCGGTTATCGAACAGGTCAAGTATTTGTGCTTTCCCGCCGGTTTAATCCACGCTGCGTGGCAAGCATCTCGAAGGCGGCGATGCGGGCTTTTTCCAATAGTGCAAAGTCGCGGATGGGATCGGCAAGTTCAAAAGCGCAATAGCCGGACTGCTCGACCCCGCCGATGTCTCCCGGCCCCCGCAGCTTCAAATCTTCTTCCGCAATAACAAACCCGTCAGTCGTGCTTGCCATCACCTTGAGCCGCGCCATGCCGGTTTCGGTAATATTCTTCCCGTAGAGCAAAAAACAATAGGCCTGATCGCTGCCCCGTCCGATTCTGCCCCGCAGCTGATGCAACGCCGAAAGGCCGAAGCGGTCGGCGTGTTCGATAACCATACAGGTCGCGTTCGGCACATCAACGCCGACTTCAATAACGCTGGTAGCCACGAGGATGTGAATAGCGCCTGAGCGGAACTCCTGCATGATAGCCCGCGCTTCGTCCTCCGGCACCTTGGAATGAAGGAGCGCAAGCCGGTGATTGGGAAAATCCCGCGTCAGCTCCGCAAACATGTCTTCCGCCGATTTAAGGCTGAGCGTCTCCGAATCTTCGATAATCGGGTACACAAAATAGGCTTGCTTTCCAGCAAGGATATCCTGTCCGATAAAATAATACACTTTTTCGGCTTTGCTCTCGGGGGCAACGTATGTAATCACCGGCTTGCGCCCGGGAGGCATCGTTTTGATGACGGAAATATCGAGATCGCCGAACATCGACAGCGCAAGCGTCCGCGGAATGGGCGTCGCGCTCATCATCAAAAAATGCGGAGCCTTTTTTCCGCTGTCGATGCCCTTTTGGATAATTGCAGAGCGCTGGAGTACACCGAAGCGATGCTGTTCGTCGATAACAACCATACGCAAGTTTTTATACAACGTCTGGGCGGAAAAAAGGGCGTGCGTACCGATGATAAGGTCGATATTACCGGAGGCAAGTTGCTGTAAAAGCTGAGAGCGCCCTGCCGCCTTGAGGTTGCCGGTTAAAAAGGCGAGCCGTACGCCGAGCGGCTCCAAAAGCTTTGCCGCGTTATCGG
>CAJPTT010000072.1 GCA_905373565.1 uncultured Treponema sp.
CACAGCTTCACAGCTTCACAGCTTCACAGCTTCACAGCTTCACAGCTTCACAGCGTAAATTATATTATGATAAAGTTTTTGTTTTTCTGCACAGTGCAGCAGCATTGTCGGTATCGTCAATGAAGCAATCTGCGCTATTTTTTCTTTTTGCGGTTTTCTATTATCTGCTTTTTTGCTGCACGGCAGTCTCGGCGCAGGTGGTTACGTTGCCGTATGCCCTTACCTCGCTTTCCGTAAATGCTGATGACACCATTTTAGCCGTATCCGATTCCGCTTCTATTTCAATCTATAATACTTCGGACTATACGCTTATCTCCGAAATAGATGACAAAGATATTAACCGGAGTCTTTTTTACCGAGAACGAAACGGCGAGCTTTTAATCGCTATGACTCATACGGGAAAATTTGTGCTTTATCGGCGCTTCTCCGATGATAAGAGAATATACGGCAAAACCGAAGAATATTTGCTGACCGACTACGGGGACGGAAAAACAATCAGCTGCAATGCATTCAGCAAAAATACGAATTACAGCGCCGCTGCCTTTACGGATTTTTCAATTCAAATTCATTTTAAGTTGCGCTTTATACAAGACATGATTACTAGGAAGGTAGAGAGGCATCAATCGGAAATATACGGGCTTGAATTCAGCAATGATGAAAAATATCTCGCTTCCGTTTCTACAGACGGGACGGCCTATATTTGGAGTTGTTCCAATTATATGCAGGCAGCGCGTATCGAGGGCGTATACACAAACGCAAAAGTACCGGTTTATTTTACCGCCGACAGCTTATCCGTTATCAGTTTGGAAGATAGCATATCTTTGAGAATTTCCGATTTACAAGGGCGAAAGACTGCGCGTATTAATACCGGTCGAAAAATCAGGGCGCTTCTTCCGCTATCAGATCCCGATACCATTGCGGTTTTAAACGATAAAAATGAAATTGTCATCTATAGCATCCGGCAGCAAAAAGCAGTCGGAGTGATGCGTCTGCCACAAACGGAAATATCGGATATTACCGCCTTCGATTTTTGCCATACCGAAAATGCGGCATTTGTAGGCTGTGCAAGCGGCGCAGTATATAAACTGAAATATATAGACCTGCTGAAATCCGAAGATGAAACACCGGAAATCGGACAGCAATCGAGCAAAGCGCAGAGTACCGGCAACTCTGAGGTTCCGTCACCGTCTCAAAATCAAGACGAGCAAGCGGTTCAAGAAAAAAATATACAGGATTCGCCGCCTGCTGATGAAGCTTCGGAAACGGACAAATCGTTTAGCGTCGGGCTTAAAACAGGAAAGGGACATTTCTTTACTCTTACAGCTCTTATGGGGTTTTTACAGCCGGAAAAGACAAACTTCCAATATCTTTTCGGGGTTGATGCCTGTTATCGGAATACTTACGTTACCGCGCCGGTTTATATCGGCGCAGGGGTGCGTGCGCATATAGCGCTTCCCAAGCGTCCGTTTCCCGTTCAATACGAAGACTTTAACGGCAACAAGATTGCCCCTCCGTTGCTATGGATGGGGGAACTATACATTCCTGTCGGAATTGAGGTCGTGTTAGACCGCCGAGGCTATGCTGTTTTGTTCGAAGAAGCGGCGCTTACGGCACGATTGAGTACGCTTGCTCGCCCGAAAGTTACCGCTTCCAAACCGTTTTTCTCCTACGGGGGTAGAGTGTCAACCGGTATAAGTGTGAAATTTTTTACGTTTGCCGTAGGCTTAAACTATGATTCGCTTTGGAAATTATTCCCGGAAATCACACTGGGCGGCAGGATCGATTTTAAAAACGTTTCCAAAACAAAGAGGGAATCATGACAATAAAGCGGTGTATTTCTTTTGCAGCAGCATTCAGTATCGTCCTCGTTTTTCTGTCCTGTACTACTCCGCAGGATGTCCTCAACGACTACAATAAGCATTTTGAAAAAACGCCTGCCGCTACTCAAAATATTTTAGAAAACGGTAATGCATCTTCGATGTTGCAGGAACTCTACAAGGTTGATATTGAGCATACGCTCGTGCTAACCGCACCCGTCGGCTGCGAAAGCTATGCATGGAAGATTACCGATGTCGGCAGGGACACTCCGTATGTACTACCGCATACATCGCAATCGGACATACGCCTGACGGTGTATATCCCGAAGACTCCTCTGTATGAGGCTGTCCTCAAGGCAGACGGTAAAAGCCGTTTATACGATGTTACGCTTACGGTAAAGTATAAGGATAAAGTCTATTCCGATACCGCCGTTTTGGTTTTGTATGCACCAGACTGATAGGCAGTCTGATTATGTATAAAAGAAAAGGCATCTCGCAAAATCCCATTGTGCCGGATGTCCCATTTCAATCTTAATAAGGAGGTCGCTATGAGATTGAAACACAGATATGTAGCTGTACTTGCAGTTTTTACCTTATTCATTGCCGGATGTTCGCATAATTTAGTCGGACGCATGTCCGGAGACGGTAATGCCGAAGAAACCGTAACATTTTCCGTTACGGATATACCGCCGAATTATGCCCAAATGATTGAAGAAGCGCAAAATCCCGCTTCCCGCACTATTTTGCCGAATGCTCCGTTTGCACCTAATGACGCAAGTCTGACTTTTATTCTTACGGGAACGTCAAACGGCGGTACGGACATCAAGGAAACAATTACATTATCGAGTGCGCCGCCTCATTACACATTTGACTTGAAGCTTGGTGCATACGTATGGGATTTAACCCTGACGGCTTACAAGAATTATACTACGTCTGATTCTCACCATAAACCTGTTCTTGTTGGGCACTGTACGGTTGACTTAACGATGGGAAACGGCAATGCTGACTTCAAAATGTCTATCAAGGGACTTACCACGCCGGGAACGGTGAAGGTAACGGGAACGGTTAAAGATACCGAAAAGGTATGTACCCATTACGAAATCGGTATTTATAATTTATATACGGGAAAATTCGTAGAAAAATATACGGATATTGACGGTACGACTCTCCAAAATACAAATGCAAAGTTGGAAGCCAATACACCGACTCCGGCCCTTACTTCTTTCCCCTTTACTTATGAGCAAACATCACCTAAAATAACACTTAACCCCGGTGCGTATGAATACCGTATGATTTTCTACAAGGGAGTAACCCCGAATTTTACACCGATAGGTTCCTACAGCGACACCATTGTCGTATATCCGGGAAACGATCTTGTTCAAGCAATCGGCGAACTGGATGTATTGAATAAAAAGCCGACCAAACCTGAAGACCTTCGAGCGTATCTGAAAGATAACAGCGAGGATAAAGAGCCGGATTATTACTACGTAAAACTGACATGGAAACCTTCCAGATTCGAAACAAACTATGAACTGATGCTTAAAACTTCTTCCGATGACGGAACAACATTCCCCTCTACAGGCGAAAAGCTCTACGGCTTTAAGGCAACAAACAGCAGCGCAGAAGATTTCTTGGCCTCCCCAATCCGGCATGACGGCAGCCTTGCATACGGAAGCAAAACCTGTACGCTTAAACTCCGGTTGGGGAAGGTATATGAGGTAAGCATTCGTGCGCGTAACTACATCGGTGAAAGCGACTGGGTAGAAAGACTTGTGGAAGGTCCAACAACAACTGCGGCAGAGTCCGGACATACTCATTATTTTGAGGCCTTATCCCCTACACCGCCTCATGGGAAACACATCAATAGACGGCGTATTAAATACGATTTGAACGGTGGAACTCTTGTTCTTCACGCCGATGCGCCGACCGCAACCGATACTTTTACAGGTGTGTATATAAAATACGATTCTTATACGGGAACTGCAGGGCCGCTTCTGGAGATTAAACCTTCAACTCCGACACCGCTGCCGGCAGGAGCAAATACTCTTACAAGGCAAACCACAGCGACTCCGCCTGCAACGCTCGAATGGACGAGGTGGCTTAATCCCCAAAATGCACAGGAGGTGCCGTTTGCCGTGCCTACTTCGCCTACCGGTATATATAAGCATGAAAATGTATTTGTAAAAGCTGATTTCGGCTTCGGTCTTGAAGGTACGGTAACACCGCTTCCCAATCCGCAGGATCTGCCGAAAGCTAAGATAAAACTTACCTACGATGAAGTATCCGGTACCACACATACGCTTATTACAGAGGCGCCTCCTGCGTCAAATCATTATCCTGTTCCAAAGAAGGTGAACAACAAGCCGACGTGGATTACGGTTGAATTCCAAGGGTTGTCTTCACCGCCTGAGTATGATGACCTGCACTGTACAGCCTATTTTGCATCCGGCGCCGGTTTATTGAGCAAAGTGGATATCCAAGCAGTCGGTAATGTTTGTACGTTCTCAACAGGGGAGTACACTCCGCAAATATTTACATTAAAGGTAATGGCTAGGGATACCGCCGCTAACCAGATGCGTTCACAAACCTATATTATCGATTTGTACTAATCTTTACTGATCTTTCCTGAAAAAGGTAACGGGGAACTGCCGAATACGGTAGTTCCCCGTTTTTATCTGAGACCTTCTAAAATCTAACCGAGTTTTTAGAGGTGTCTATTTATTCGTGCGGGTTTAATACCCGCCGTTTCTCGGCAACGCTCTGCGTCAGGGTTGTTGATTTTACCTCCGTTCTATCTCCGTGCACGTAGCGAGTTGCACACGGCAAGAAGTGCGACGCCGACATCGGCGAACACCGCTGCCCATAATCCGATAATGCCCAAAGCGCCGCCTGCCAAAAAGGCGATTTTAACAACAAACGACATAACGATATTTTGTTTGACGATTTGCCGTGTAAAGCGCGCTGACTTGATTGCCTGCGGAATGAGCTGCGGGTTATCGGTCATCAGAACGACGTCGGCGGCTTCGATTGCGGCGTCGCTGCCGATTCCGCCCATCGCGATACCCACATCCGCACGGGCAAGGGCGGGCGCATCGTTAATTCCGTCTCCGACAAACACGCACACGGCGCGGGCATTACCTTTTTTCCGCTCGTCGCTGATAGCTTCAAAGCGGGTGACCTTTTCATGCGGCAAAAGTTCGCTGCTGCAGCGGTCAAGCTGCAATTCGGCGGCTATTTTTTCGCCCGTGCGTTTCGTATCGCCGGTCAGCATCTCAAGATATCCGACGCCGACGCTGCGCAGTTCCCGTATCGCTTGTGCGGATTGCGGTTTAATGCTGTCGCTGCAAATAATACAGCCGGCATAACGCCCGCCGTAGGAAAGGAATACCTTTGTTCCTTCGATTTGAGCGATGGAAACAGGCTGTTTTTCCGCATCGCCGAAGATGAACAGCGCGGAACCGGCCGCAAGCTCCTGTCCGTTCCGCAACATTTTAACACCGGAACCGGCTTTTTCCGTGTATTGGCGGAGTTCTGCAGCTTCTTTTTCAAATATGGCTATTTTCTCTTTACCGAGCTGCCCTTGAATAGCGCCTTTTATCGCAACGGCAATCGGATGGCCGGAATGATACTCGGCGATATAGGCAAGCTCAAGCAATTCCTCCGTGCTGAATTGTTCGGCAGGAAGAATATGCTGTACCGTTAAAACACCGGCGGTCAGTGTGCCGGTTTTGTCGAATACAACGCTGTCCGTTTTGGCAAGCGAGTCGATAAAATCCGCGCCTTTTATCAATATACCCTTTTTTGCCGCGCCGCCGAGTCCGCCGAAGTAACCGAGCGGAACGGAGATAACAAAGGCGCATGGGCAAGAGATGACGAGGAATACCAGCCCGCGCGAAATCCACGGAACAAAGGCGCTCCACGAAAGCGGGCTGCTATATACAGCTGAAAGTACAAGCGGCGGAAGGAGCGCCAGCACGACTGCACCGATCGTTACAATCGGCGTGTATACCCGCGCAAAGCTCGAAATAAGCCGCTCCGTTTTTGCCTTGCGGTCTTGCGCATGTTCCACCAACTGCAGCATTTTTGCCGCAGCGGTATTTTCCGCCGCTACAGTGGTTTTAATCACCGCAAGCCCGTCCGTATTGACGAATCCTGCCAGAACCGTACCGCCCGCTTCAATAAAACGCGGAACACTCTCTCCCGTCATTGAAGAGGTGTCAAAAGAACACGCCCCTTCGACCAGTATCCCGTCAAGCGGAACCTTCTCTCCCGGTTTTACAAGAATGAGTGTCCCTATCGGCACCTCTTCAGGAGCAACAATATCCGAATCGGCGTCTCCGTGATGATGTCCGCAGCAGCACTCTTCGGCATGATTATGCGTATGTTCGTGATGATGCCCTTCGCCGTGCTCATGTTCGCAATCGCATTCTTCATGTGCATGATGATGTTCATGGCCATGCTCGTGTCCACACTCGCAGTTTTCCGAATGACTATGGTGATGTTCACCGTGTTCGTGCCCGCATTCGCACATCTCGGCGTGAATGTGTTCATGGCTGTGATGGTGGTCATCATGTTCATGCCCACAGCAATCGTGCGCATCGCCGTGCCCTGCTTCAAAATCGGCAGGATTACGGTAGAGCCGGACAAATTCGGGGCGCAAATCCATCAAGTTGGTGATGGATCGCCGAGACTGCTGAACGGCGGCGGCTTGCAGCAGCTCGCCTAAGTTGTAAAACAGCATAACCGCGGCGCCTTCCGACCACTCTCCGAGTATGAATGCACCGAGTGTCGCAAAGGTCATCAAAAAGTTTTCGTCAAAAATACTCCCCTTACCGATGGTCTTCAGCAAGGTTTGGATAACTTCCAGTCCCGCAGCAAGCCACGAACCGACAAAAAGCAGTGATGAAAGTGCAATGGAGTAAGAAGCGCCGTTGAACAGAACGGTCATTTTGAAAGGTTCGGAAGCAATTTTCAATACAATTCCAGCGACAAAAAACACCGCCGCTACACTAAATCGGATAATATCGTGTTTATCCCACAAACTGTCATGATGATGTTCATCATGATTATGCGTTTCGTGTATATGATTACATGCCATACAACTACAAGCCATATTACCTCCTATAAAAACTTTTGCAGGATGTTTAAACATCCGAAAAAGTTTTTAGTCGTGCGCGTTGCGCGCACACGTAAATAATCAAGTTTGCAGCGCAAACTTGAAACAAAAAGCGCTGGCGATATTTTAGACAGCGTTTTTTGTCATCTCTCCTTTGGTCTAGCGCCCTTCCAGAATATGCTCCATGCCGACGCTGTATAAGATGCCGACATGATTGTCCTCTATAGAATAATAGATTTGTTTTCCCACCCGCCGCGAACGCACTATTTTTGCTTGTCTGAGGATACGCAGTTGATGAGAAATTGCCGAAGCGGATATTTCAAGCACCTCCGCAATGTCGGCAACGCACAGCTCACCCGCCATTAACGCAGATACAATCTTGATACGGGTCGAATCACCGAAGTTCTTAAAAAAATCACTCAATGCGGTCATCGTGTCCTCGTCGGGGATCTTTGAGCGTGCATGAGCTACGGCATCGGGGTTAAAATACTCCGCCGTTTCGTCACTCATCGGTTCTTCTCGGTTTTCCATTACGCTGCCTCCTTATGTCAAGGAATTAATCGCCGGGGCAATTCCGTAACCGATGATGCCCCAAAAGTTGATTACTTGTAGGATATCCCTGCCATATTTTGCAGTTCTGCCTTCTCAAAACAGCAAGGTGATTTTTTATCTACAAATATATGAACAGATGTTCAGTTGTTAATTTGATTATATGTGTAGGTGAGGATGATGTCAAGCTCTCATATTTAAAAATATGCAGACATCTACCGGTCTTGGCGAGGCATATAAGGGGAGATTGTAAAGAGGGGGCTCCCTCTTTACCCGTCATTTTTCTTTTTAGGGGATGTTTTTCTTTTTATCGGAAAATTATTTTTTTCAGCGCTTTTGCGAAATATCTTAGACACAAATAGAGCGAGTAGATACAAGGCGCGAACAAAAATAAAGCGGAGACACGGCAACGAATGTACATCCTATACATTCGTTGCCTGCGAATTTAGTCTTGCGCCTAAATTCGTTTCTAATTGGCACCCCGTCCATCCGTGGACGTTCTGAAATAGATTATCGTGGCAACCCCAACGGCCAAGATTTTGTATCAGAGCTAAGCTCAAGAACAAAGGCGAGGCATAAGGGGAGATTGTAAAGAGGGGGCTCCCTCTTTACCCGTCATTTTTCTTTTTAGGGGATGTTTTTCTTTTTATCGGAAAATTATTTTTTTCAGCGCTTTTGCAAATAGGCGGAACAGATGCTAGGAGCCTAGCCGAAATAAAGCGGAGACGTACTTGTTGTACGTTGAGCATTTATTTCGGCGTAGCGACAACGCAGATGCCCGCATATTTGCAAAAGACTAGACTTTGAATTTAGAGACCTCTTCCGCCAAATTCTCGATACTCTGCTTATTCTTTTGCGTAATTTCGCTTACTTCCTGTACGGCATTGTTGATTTGCACGGCGCCCGTTGCCATCTCATTCATACTGTCGGTGATAATACGGGTAAGGTCATCGAGCTTGCGCATTTCGGCAGCAACTCCTTCACCGCCTTTCAGCATTTCTTCAGAACCTGCTTGTACTTCCATTGTTACTGTATTGATGTTCTTAATAGCGGTTAACACTTCTTTGCTGCCGTTTTCTTGTTCTCTCATTGCTTCGGTAAGCCGTGCGCTCATCTCTTTAACTTGTTCCGCAAGGCTGAAAATAGCATTGAATTTCCCTTCTACCGTCTTGGACGAGGCGGCTAGTGTTTCTATTTCCGATGAGAGTGTTTTTAATGTTGTAGTAATCGTTTTGCCCTGCACCGAAGATTCCTCAGCAAGTTTTCTTATTTCATCGGCAACGACGGCAAAGCCTTTTCCGGATTCACCGGCATGGGCGGCTTCAATAGCGGCGTTCATCGCCAATAAGTTTGTTTGGCTGGCAATGTGCTGAATAACGCTCGATGCTTCAAGCAGACTGCCGGACTCTTCGGCAATCTTTTGCGTGACGGTATTGGATGTTACCAGTGTTGCTTTGCCGTCGCCGGTCGCAGAAGTAAGATCATTAATGGCGCTGTCGGTTTTAGCAAGTGTCTGCCCGATCGAAGCGATATTTGCGACCATCTGTTCTACGGAAGAAGACGATT
>CAJPTT010000073.1 GCA_905373565.1 uncultured Treponema sp.
TTGTGTGCATAACTTAGTACATTTAGAAAATGTAATAAAATTAAAAAATGGATAATAAGTGAAAAAAAATTTGCTAACAGCTATCAATCGGCATATACGAGTATACACCGACCAATAGCGTTATAACATTTACCTACCGCATATTTTCCAGAAGTTTAACGATAAATTTCCACATCCGTTCGGCTGATGAGATGCTCAAATGCTCATTCGGGGTATGCACATCGTATAAATTCGGGCCGAAACTGACCGCATCTATGTCGGGGATCGTCTTTTTAATAAGACCGCATTCGAGCCCTGCGTGAACGGCGGAAACAACCGGTTCTTTGCCGGTAAGCTCTTTATACGTTTTTACGGCGATGTCCCGGGCGCGAGACTGCGGCGAATACTCCCAAGCGGGATACTCCGACACTTTATTGAATACGCCGCCGGTACGCTCGGCGCAGAGCTTCAGCACCTGCACAATTTCGTCCAGCTCGCTCTTTACCGAGCTGCGCACCGAAATCGTAAACGTCAGGGTTTCTCCGTCAAGGGCAAGAATACCGTTGTTCAAGCTGGTTTGCACCAATCCGGGGATGTCCATACTCATGTACTGCACACCGTCCGGTACTATCGTCATAAAGTCTATGATGCCACTGCTGACCGTACCGTTATACATCATCTTAGGCAGCGCTGTTGCCGGTTCTGCAACGATGCGGATATCCTTATCGGCAACACGGTATTCCGCTTTGATTGCTTCAGCAAGTTTTGCAATCGCTGCCTGTGCGCGGGCGGCATCCTCAACAGTGATAATTGTCTCAGCTTCTTTTGCAATGGCATTATGCTTTGAGCCGCCCGAAATCGACACAATATGTACAGCCTGCTCCGCCTTTACTGCGGACAAAACCCGCCCCAGTAGTTTAACGGCATTTGCACGCTGTTTAATAATTTCCATACCGGAATGCCCACCGAGCAGTCCGTCGACTTTGATTGAGATGGCCTGTCCCTTCAACGGTTCCGTTTCAATCTTAAAATCGACATGGGTATTGGCGCCGCCTGCGCAGCTGACTAAAAAGACCCCTTCCTCTTCGGAATCGATATTGAAAAGAATTCTCCCCTGCAAATGATCGGCTTTTAAGGCTCGCGCTCCGTCCATACCGACTTCTTCGGTCGTGGTAATTAACACCTCAAGCGGCGGGTGTGCAATCGACTTGGAATCGAGAATTGCCAATGCATAAGCGACCGCGATACCGTCGTCTCCGCCGAGTGTTGTGCGGTCGGCATGGAGATTGTCTCCCTCCACAATCAGCTTGATCGGATCTTTAAGAAAATCATGATTCGAGTCCGCCGTTTTTTCGCAGACCATATCCATGTGTCCCTGCAATATAACCGTAGGGGATTTTTCGTATCCGGCCGCCCCGGGCTTTTTGATGATGACGTTAAGCGCTTCATCCTGGTACACCTCAAGTGAACGTTCTTTTGCAAAGCGTACTAAAAAATCGCTGATGGCTTTTTCGTTGTGTGAACCGCGCGGCACAGCCGAAATTTCGGCAAACCAACGGAATACTTCTTTCGGTTGAATGTGTTCTATAGTCATGATTGTTCCTCCTTGAGCGGAAAGAGTGGATTTCTCTAAACCATAGTCGAAATATCGGGTAGAGTTCTTTTTTAGTGTATCACAATTTCACAAATATTACAGGGTATCCGTATTGTCACATCGTATATTAGGTGATACTATTAAAGTCTCTATATTATTATTGATAGAGAGGAAATGTTATGAGTACGATACCGACAGTAAGAACACGGGAAGAAATTCTATTTGATATAATGCAGACAACTTCTCGATTATATAGCATTCGTGATAAAGATATTTTGTTGGAAAGGATATTAACCGAAGCGCGGCAAGCATTGAATGCCGATGCAGGTTCCATTTATCTTGTTGAGGGGAACCAGCTTGTTATTCATTATGCACAGAATGCAACGCTGCAAAAACGCTTAAAGCCCGGGGAAAAGCTTCCTTTCAGTGTTTTTTCTTTTCCGATTAATGGAGAGACTATTGCAGGTGCGGCAGTCAAAACAAAACAATTTATTAATGAACCTAATGTATATGCTATTTCTCCCGACAAACAGTATAAATTCGGCACCATCAGCGATACAATAACAGGCTATAAAACGGTGTCTACATTGACGATGCCACTCATTGCCGTATCCGACGATGTATTAGGTGTTTTACAGATGATTAATGCACTTGACATACATGGTGGTATTCGTGCGTTTACTTCCGATGATGAGATGTTCCTCTCCCATTTTGCTGCAAATGCTGCCGCAACGCTCATGCACGCTTCGCTCACCCGCGAGATGATCTTGCGTATGGTGCAAATGGCGGAACTGCACGATCCGCGGGAAACGGGATTGCATGTACATCGGGTTGCCAACTATGCAGTAGAAATTTATGACCGCTGGGCTTTTAATCATAATATCCACCGGCATGAACGCGAAGAATTTCGTGATGCGTTAAAAATTGCCGCGATGCTGCATGATGTCGGGAAAATCGGTATTTCGGATTCAATATTAAAGAAACCCGGTAAACTTACTTCTGAAGAGTATAAGATTATGCAGAGCCATACGTGGCGCGGTTCAAAGCTGTTCTTGTCGGGAAATTCGGCTGTTGATGCTATGTCGCGGGATATCTCGCTGCGGCATCATGAAAACTGGGATGGAACCGGCTACCCCGGTCATATTTCAGAGGAAACGGGGGCAATAGTAAAATATAACAGTGCACATACTGCAGCGCAAGGACTCATTGGGACAGAGATTCCGCTTGGCGCCCGTATTACCGCATTGGCCGATGTTTACGATGCGCTTTCCTGCAAACGGGTTTATAAAGAAGAGTGGACCGAAGATAAAGTTTTAGAAGAGATCAAACGGCAGCGCGGCATAAAATTCGACCCGGAAATAACCGACGCATTTTTTGAAGTTATGCCGAGAATTAAAGAAATTAAGAAACGCTTTTCAGAATCCGTTGTGTCTCACGGTCAAGTGTCCGGGCGAATTCCATAACTTCTTTTTTTCCGAAAGCCTTTGTCCGTTCAGGCGCAAGTCCGTTTGCCGACAATTCGTACATAAAATTGCGGACAGATAGACGTTCACCGATGTTTTCGGCAGTGTATACTACGCCACGGTCATTAATCACGTTAATATGCGCTTCGACAAGCTGTTTCGCAAGCGGGATATCACGAGTAATAACCATATCTCCTTGTACCGCATGAGCAAGAATATACATATCCGCAGCTTGATCTTCGGATTCGGTTACGATAGAGGTACAATAAGCATTTTGGGGAATTGGGATAGGGCGATTAGCGGCAAAAACCGCTCTGATTTGTAATCGCTGTGCCGTTTTACAAATAATTTCGCGGATTCGTACCGGGCAGGAATCCGCATCGACAAAAAAAGTCATGCTTGTTCATTATTTGAAGGCGCAATGGAGTAAATAATTGAATCGATATCTTCGATCATTTTTTTTGTGGATTGTTCAATTAAAACCTCAGTTTTGTCTTGCATAACCGTTTCCTGCGTATTAAGGTTAAGCCGCTCTTTACTTAACTCATCCGATAACAGAATACCGGCAATAATCGCGATACGCAATGAATCGTTGACGCCGGAAGTTTGCTGAACTTCCGACACGACCTTTTTATAATGCTTATAGATTGACTGTAAATATTCAGCGGGCTGATCAGCCTCAAGCGCAAATGACGTACCCAACAGATCGATTTGCAGCCGCCCTTTGCGTTCGACGACCATCGTTAAAAGATATCCAGTTGATTGGACTGGTTTGCAGTTTCTTGTACAACAGGCTGCGGCATCGATTCATGCACGGGAGCAGACGGTTGAGCCCCTACGGTTTCTTCTTGTACGGGCTCCGGCTGTTCAGGTGCAGCGGCCTCAACGGAATTTGATACATCCGATTGCATTTCCGGGGCTTCGTTTACCGTCGATGATGCTTCATGCGTAGCAGGAGCTGTTGAATTCGCTGCTTGATACACGGTGTCTTCAAATGCGCTCAAGTGATTGAGCGCATTGATGATACCTTCCTCGATCTTTGCCTGATCGTTTCTAAAGACAAGCACTATATTCTCCAACTCTTCAATTCGCTTTTGGCGATCGTGCAGTTCAAGTTTTAATAAATCGTTCTCATCTTTGAGAGTCTGCATCAGCTCAATTGCTTTAGAGACTCTTGCTTCAAGCTGTTTAATTTGATCGAGGTTCAACATACGTTAGGCTCCTAATGCTTTTTTTGATTGCTCGACAACGCTTTTAAAAGCGGCCGGATCTTCAATAGCCATATTGGATAAGGCTTTGCGGTTTAAAGTGATTCCCGCTTTTACCATTCCATTGATAAAGCGTGAATAGCTCATCCCTTCCGCACGAACAGCGGCATTGATTCTGCTGATCCACAAGCGGCGCATATCGCCTTTGCGGTCGCGGCGTGCTTCAAAGCTATGAGTAAGCGCTTTTACAACAGCGTCTTTTGCAGCTTTATAGTTCGTACCTCTGCGTCCGCGGAATCCCTTTGCTAACTTTAAAATCTTCTTGCGTCTGTGGATGCGTTTATTTGAACATAACGATCTCGGCATTGTATTCTCCTAAATAATCAAAACTTAATTGGTGCCGTAAGGAAGCAGCTGTTTTCTTATCTTTTTGCTGTCAGCTTCGACTAAAATTCCGGCTTTGCGCAAATCGCGTTTGCGTTGCGGAGATTTCTTGGTCAAAATATGGCGCAAATTCATTTGCTTGTACTTCACTTTACCGCTGCCGGTAAACTTAAACCGTTTTGCTGCGGCACTCTTACTCTTCATCTTAGGCATAGTACACCTCGTAAATTATTTCTTTGATTTGGGCGCTAATGTCATTGACATGGTGCGCCCTTCCATTGCCGGAGGTTTTTCTACCGTTAAATCTCCGCCGAGTTTTGCCAGTACGTTATTTAATACGTCCAGCCCCAGCTCGGTATGGGCTAACTCCCGCCCCCGAAAGCGGATTGTTACTTTTACTTTATCGCCGTCATCAAGAAAATCCTGTATATGCCGTGCTTTAAAGGATAGATCATGGTCATTTATCTTGGGCTGCATACGAATTTCTTTGAGAACTTGCAGCTTCTGTTTTTTCTTGGAATCACGGAGCTTTTTTTCCAATTCAAAACGATACTTTCCATAATCTAAGATCTTGCAAACGGGAGGATCCGCTTGCGGAGCCACTTCAACGAGGTCAAGATTAACGTCTTGAGCCATCCTAAGAGCTTCAAGGGTGGAAACGATGCCCTTTTGCTCCCCTGCATCATCAATTAAACGAACCTCGCGGACACGGATCTGTTCATTAATCCGCAAACCTTTATTCTCCGCCAACTATTCTCCTCCGGTACACCTTTCTCAATGTACATAAAATAAAGCTATAGATCATAAGTATATCGAATTTTCTTTGGATATGTCAAGATTATCATAATTAATGATGTACGTCCATGTACATCGGTAGCGGACAAGTTTTGTTCCAAAACCTATTAACTCCGTGAATACAATCGGTGATAAAACAAAACTTCCAGGACAGCCCCTATCTATGAGGTTTTTTATCTAAAGAACAGATCAATTACAGAAAACTTCGGTAACATTATGCCGTTTTTTCCGAAATCAGTTTTAGCTCAGGTTTTTCCGTTTCCTCAATAACTTTCTTTGTGATATGCAAGGCTTTTTCCCCTTTCATTGACGGAGCTTCAAACATCGCATCAAGCATCAGTTTTTCAACAATAGAGCGAAGCCCTCGTGCACCGGTATTCTGATCCAGCGCTTGTTGAGAAATGGCGTCAAGAGCCGCATCATCAAAAGTGAGTTTAACATTATCGAATTTAAACGATTCTTGGAACTGCTTGATAATAGCATTCTTGGGTTCAACAAGAATACGGCGCAAGTCTTCGAGTTTTAAATCGTTGAGTGAAACGCTGATGGGAAGCCGCCCGATCAATTCGGGGATAATACCGAACTTTACCAGATCGTCGGGAATGAGCTTGTCATATAATTCCTGCAAATCCTTTTCTTTTGCAGACCGTACATCTGCCGCAAAGCCCATCGGATTCTCTGCAACTCGTGTTTGAATTATCGTATCAAGTCCGACAAAAGCGCCGCCGCAGATAAACAAGATATTGGATGTATCGATTTTCAACATATCTTGATTAGGATGCTTGCGTCCACCTTGCGGAGGCACCGAAGCAACGGTTCCTTCAACAATTTTCAACAGAGCCTGCTGAACTCCTTCGCCCGAAACATCGCGGGTAATCGACACGTTTTCACTTTTCCGCGCGATCTTATCGATTTCATCAATAAAGATAATACCACGCTCAGCACGGGGAATATCGCCGTCGGCATTCTGGATCAGTTTTAAAAGGATATTTTCGACATCTTCACCGACATAGCCTGCCTCGGTCAACGTAGTCGCATCTGCGATGGCAAAAGGAACCTTCATCTTTTGTGCAAGCGTCCGCGCCAGCAGCGTTTTTCCCGAACCGGTCGGGCCTATCAGTAAAACATTTGATTTTTCAATAACGACCGCATTCCTGTCTGTCGGCGGATGCATAATCCGCTTGTAGTGATTATAGACGGCAACCGATAAAACCCGTTTGGCTTTCTCTTGTCCGATAACATATTCGTCAAGGTAGGCCTTTAGCTCCACCGGTGTCGGAATATCCCCTGAAAGCTGCAAAGGCATCGCCATTTTATAAGCGCTCAAGTATTCCTTACAAAGCTGGATACAATGATCGCAGATAGCAACTCCCGGACCGGGAACAATTTTACGGCCTGCATCTTCACGCTTACCGCAAAAAGAGCAAACCAAAGAAGGATCACTTCTTAATTTAGGCATTTTTTCTCCTATCCATAACCATATCAACGATGCCGTATTCGCAGGCTTCCTGCGCAGACATAAAGAAATCCCGTTCCATATCTTCGGCAACAGCCTTCTCCGTTTTGCCGGTGTGATGGGCGCAATATTGGATAATCAGTTTTTTTAACCGGAGTATTTCCCGTGCCTGTATGGTAATATCACTGGCTTGCCCCTGTGCGCCGCCCCACGGTTGGTGGATCATCACGCGGGAGGAAGGCAGTGCAAAGCGTTTACCCTTGCTGCCTCCTGCCAACAGCACGGCTGCCATACTTGCGGCCTGCCCGAGACAGATGGTTTGCACATGAGGATGAATATGCTGCATTGTATCGTAAACGGCAAGCCCTGCCGTTACCGAACCGCCGGGGCTGTTGATATAAAGACTGATATCTTTGTCGGGGTTCTGCGACTCCAGAAAAAGCAACTGGGCAACAACCAGATCGGCGGTTGCATCGGTTATTTCACCGTCAACAAAGATAATACGGTCTTTTAACAGACGGGAAAAAATATCGTAGCTGCGTTCGCCGTTTCCCGTCTGCTCAATAACATAAGGAACAAGGCTATGCATTTGTTCCGACATCAGCAGCTCCCTCTCCAAGTAATTGTTCTACCGTCATCTTTTCTCCCGGCGTTACCGTCGACTTTTCAAAAAGCTGCGTGTAGAGTTTCTTTTCTTTAATATCATCGATTAAATATTCTTTTTCGCGAGGTTTACCGTCATAATGCTTTTTAACATCTTCCGTTGAAGCCCCTGCGCGTTCGGCTATTGAAGCGTATTCCGCTTCAACATCTTCCGGCGAAGCAGTAATAGCTCGTTCTTCCATCAGTTTTTCGACAATAATGCGGGTTTTAAGCCGCAACTCTGCCTCTGCCCGCCATTCAGCCATCGCAGCTTCCTTAGAAAACTTACCGTTTACGCCGCCCGTAAGTTTTTCCAAGTTTTCGGGCGACATTCCAAACCGCTGTGCCAGCATAGCCCAGCGGCCTTCGAGTTCCGCCTTAATCATAGATTCAGGCAGTTCAATAGGATTAGCTTCTGCCATCTGTTTAAGCAGATTATCGGTTTTCCGCCGTTCAAGAACATCTTCCACCTGACGTGTCAGATTTTTTGAGATGTCAGCTTTTAAGTCGGCAAGCGTCTTGTATTTTTCGCTTACATCCTGCGCAAGATCATCATCGATGGCGGGCAAGTCTTTGCGCTTCAAGGCAGTTACGGTAACCTTTAACTTGATCGTCTTTCCTGCAAGCTCTCTATCGATATGCTCGGCAGGGTATGTCTTGGTGATAACCTTTTCTTCCCCTTTCTTCATGCCGATAAGCTCATCGTCTACGCCGTAATGGAATTGCCCCTTACCGACGGTAAATACAAAATCATCCCGTTTTGAACTTTCGATTTCCGCATCGGCATCATCAAGCTGTACATAGTTAATGGTTACGATATTATCATTTTTTACGGTATCACCTTCGCCGCAATCGATGACAAGTGCGTTGCGTTCCTGTATCAATACCAATTCTTTTTCAATATCGGCATCGGTAACAACCACTTCGGGTACGGATACCGTAAAGCCTTCCGTCTTCGTTATTTCCACTTTTGGTAGTACATCATATACAACGGCAAATACCAAGTCGGAGTCGAGTTTAAAATCGGGCGTACCGTCAAGCTCAGGCTGCGAATACGACAACGGCCGCGAATATTTATCCGCAGATTCAAATGCTTCTTCCAATACGTTCTGTATTACTTCATCATACGTTTCGGCGCGCAACGTATCACCGAATTTCTGTTCAAGGATTTTTACCGGTACTTTGCCTTTACGAAAGCCCGGTATCTGGAGCTGTTTCGCATATTTTTTCGTTAAAAGCGCATATCGGTTTTGCACCTCATCCTGTTTAACGGTAATCGAAAGTTTCATTCGAGACTTTTCGATAGGGGTAAATTCTTTCGTAAAATTCATTGGCATATCCTTATGGTACTAAAAGGGTTTCTCGCAAGAGAACTTTATTCTTTACCGGCACTATCCGGTTAAAAAAAAAGCGATTCGGATGTACCGAATCGCTTCTGTAAAAGCGGGAAACGGGGATTGAACCCGCGACATCCACCTTGGCAAGGTGGCGCTCTACCACTGAGCTATTCCCGCAA